>JBBDLY010000169.1:0-3888 GCA_040878585.1 Pirellulales bacterium | reverse complement strand
GCCTGCGCCGCGGTGGCGCCGGCGGCCGATTGCATCTCGGCGGCGACCTTGTCGCGGCCGATCTTGCTCAGTTTGTCCAGCGCCCGCAGGATGGCGGCCGACTTCTCGGCCAGGCCGCACTTTTCCAGCAGGCCGGTGAGTACCTGGCGATTGTTCACGTGGATCGTGAATCGTTCGAAGCCGATCGCGCGGAGCAGGTCGTGGATGACCAGCACAGTTTCGATGTCGCTGGCGGCGCTGGTCGTGCCGATGGTGTCAAAGTCGCACTGCATGAACTCGCGGTAGCGGCCCCGCTGGGTGTTTTCGCCCCGCCAGACTGTGGCAATATGATAGCGCTTGAACGGCGTGCCGAGCGTGCCGATGTGCTGCGCGGCGAAGCGTGCCAGTGGCACCGTCAGGTCGAACCGCATGCCGACCGCCCGGCCGCCGGCATCCTCGAAGCGGTACATCTGCTTGTCGGTCTCCTCGCCCCCCTTGCCGGTCAAAATCTCCAAATACTCCAGCGCCGGCGTATCAATCGGAGCGAAGCCGTAGGAGCGATAGACCCGCCGGGCCGTCTCGATCAACCGTTCTCGGGGAATCATAGCCTCCGGCAGATAGTCGCGAAAACCTCGAAGTGTGCGTGGCTCGATCATGGAGGAACCCGGTTGGGAGAGCTTTGAATCTCGAAATTCACGGATGTCGGTCGACGGAGCGGCGATTGCCAGGACCCCGCCGATTGTAACGGACGCACCGCACAACTCCCAGCGGCGGCGAGCCGGCGCGAGGTCTATTGGCGAATCCCGCTACATACTGCCAACTTCGGCTACGAGTGGACGGCCCCCCGTGGTATACTTCGCAGGCATGAACGAACCTGTCGAAATTGCCGGCCATCGGATCGCCCCGGGCGAGCGTGCGCGGTTTGATCTGCCGGTTGCCCGGCTGCCGACGGACACCTGGTTGTCGATTCCCGTGGAGGTGGTCAACGGGCGTCGCGACGGCAAGCGGCTGTGGCTCAGCGGGGCGATTCACGGCGACGAACTGAATGGGGTGGAGATCATCCGCCAGGTGATCGAAGTGGTCGACCCCGACACCCTCCGCGGCGTGCTGATCGCGGTGCCCATTGTCAACGTGTTCGGCTTCATCGAGCAATCGCGCTACCTGCCCGACCGCCGCGATCTCAATCGCAGCTTCCCCGGCACCTCGCGCGGCTCGCTGGCGGCCCGGCTGGCGTACTTGTTTATGAACGAGATCGTGCTCCGTTGCACGCACGGCATCGACCTGCACACCGGCAGCTACCATCGCGACAACTTGCCTCAGATTCGCGTCGATCTGCGGGACGACGAAGCCCGCCGGATCGCCATGTCGTTCGGGGCGCCGGTGGTGGTGAATTCTCAAACCCGCGACGGCTCGCTCCGCCAGGCGGCCAGCGAGCTGGGTATCCACACGCTGCTTTACGAGGCGGGCGAGGCGCTGCGATTCGACTCCCGCGCCATCCAGGTCGGCGTGCGCGGCGTGGAGCGGGTGATGAGTCTGCTCGGCATGATCAAAATACCCAAGCAGCGCCGCACGGAGCCGACGGTCGTTTGCGAAAAGACCATGTGGGTCCGCGCTCGGCGGAGCGGCATCCTGCGACTGGAGGTGGCGCTTGGCCAGGAAGTGCGCCGCAAGCAACGGCTCGGGCTGATCACCGGGGCCTTTGGCGACAACCGCGTCACACTCACCGCCCCGGCCGACGGCATCGTCATTGGAAAAACCAACAACCCGCTGGTAAGCCAAGGAGACGCCATCGTCCATCTCGCCCGACAGGACGAGACTGCGGACCAGCCGTGACGGGGTCTTCCAGCCACCGCCAGCACGAGCTTTGGTTACTGCGCCTTTAGCGGAAACAGCCGGCGGTACTCGCGCAGGGCGAAGCGGTCGGTCATGCCGGCCAGGTAGTCGCCCACGGTGCGCTCGAGTCCTTCTCGTTCGATGCGTCCGCGAAACCCTTCGGCCATCAGTTCCGGCCGTTCGCAATACCGGTCGAACATCTCGCGCAGGCAGCCTTGCATCCGCTGGCGAACTTCCATGACGTCGTCGTGCCGGTAGACTTTCTCGAACAGAAAGGCGGCCAGTTCCGCCTTCATCTCATCGACTTCGCGGCTGGCTTGAAAGACCGGCGGCAAGCGGCGGGCGGCCGCTGGCGAATCGATCGCCGGCGGCGCTTGTGCGTCGACCAGACCGGAAGGGCCAAGAACCGACAACGATGTTTCCACCAAATCACTGACTTGCCAGTGGATCAGCTCATGGACGATCGCCCGCCGCAGATCGGCATTGCTCAGCGCGGCGTGCCGTCGCCGCACCCGCTCGGCCGCGGCCCGCCACAGCGAAACCTCGATCAGTTCATCCAGCCGCAGCAAGCCAAGCTCCAAGGCGTCGTCGGCGTCGTGCGCGTTGTAGGCGATGCCGTCGGCAGCGTCCACGACTTGAGCCTCCAGCAGCGGCTGCAATCGTCCCGGTGCAACTTGCTTGTCGACGCGCGCTCGCTGGCCGTCGAGCACTTCCTCGCTGAGATTCAAGCCGGGGAATTCGGGGTAGCGGGTCTCCAGCACCTCGAACACACGCAGTGCCTGCCGATTGTGATTGAACCCCCCCTGGTCGCGCAGGCATTCGTCGAGCGTGTCCTCGCCGGCGTGACCGAACGGCGGATGTCCGATATCATGGGCCAACGCCAACGCTTCGATCAGGTCTTCGTTCAATCGCACCGCCCGGCCCAACGTGCGGGCGATGCAGGCGACTTCCAGCGTGTGCGTGAGCCGCGTGCGGTGATAGTCATCTGGCACGCCGGTAAAGACTTGCGTCTTGTGGCTCAGCCGCCGATAGGCGGAGCTGTGCAGAATGCGGTCGCGGTCGCGCTGAAACGGTCCGCGATAAGGATGCGACTGCTCGGGATACTTCCGCCCGGCCGACTGGCTGGAATGCATCGCATAGGGCGCCAGCAGGGCCGCTTCGCGCTGCTCGATGGTTTGCAGTCCGGCCCAGTTGTGGTGGGTGTTCGCCATGGCGCCGCGGCTACTCCAATTCCGCTCGAATCGCTTCCCAGAGCGATTCGAGCGATTGCGAAATGATGTCGACCGCGCCGACGACCGGCATGAAGTTCGTATCGCCCGCCCAGCGGGGAACGATGTGCCAGTGCAAGTGGCCCGGCACGCCGGCGCCGGCCACGTTGCCGAGATTCAATCCGATATTGAAGCCCTGGGCGTTGATCAGCCATTTGAGCAGCTCGACGAATTGCGTCATGCGGGCTGCGATCTCGGCATGTTCCGCATCGTTGAGATCCTCCAAGCCGGCGACGTGCCGGCGGGGCGCGATCAGCAGGTGACCGTTGTTGTACGGGTAGCGGTTCATCACAGTCAGCGTCGACGGCCCGTGCAACAGCACCAGATTGTCGCGATCAATTTGGCTCACATTGGCGGTTTCCGCGGCGGACGCGCGGGCCGCTTCATGCTCGGCAATATCGCGGCAGAAAAAGCACGACTCGTCGGCCCCAGCCAGCCAGGCCGCCGGTTTGGCCGCGGGGGGGCTGTTCTCGCCCTTGATGTAGCCCAATCGCCAGGGCGCCCAAATTCGCTCGTTATTACTCACGCTAGCGTCTTTCGTTCTCAAGTTGGTTTGCACGGCTCGTCGATGAAACTATGTGGCAAATTGTAACGGTTTTGCCGATCCCGTAGGATGGGACTGGGGTGCGCAAAAATCGGGGTATAATTGAGTCGAGATTTCGAGCGATTTTGTTCCGACAGTCGAATGGAAATATCGAATGTCGAAGCACGAATGACGAAAGAAACCAGAATGTCGAATGAGGAACCTCGTCCTTCCTGATTCGTCATTCCTTCGTCATTCGGATTTCGACATTCGTCATTAATCCGC
>JBBDLY010000168.1:0-5821 GCA_040878585.1 Pirellulales bacterium | reverse complement strand
GACACGACGAACCAACCCAGAATAAAATACATGAAACACGCTATACCTGCATCCGATTTCGGAGGTAACGATGATCTATTTGTTTGAGCAAACCGAGGGAAAAGGAGGCAACTGAGAATCCTTTACTTTGTTCTCTCTGTTCCCTCCTGTTCAAAATCCTGTTTACATTGCCACCCTTAAAGCCCTGGGACAATGGTCCCAGCCTACGTCTATTCTATCGAGAAATCCGCGATGAACTCCCAAGCCGATGTTGCAGCACACCTACAAGGCGGTCCGCACCGCGAGCAAGACGGATGCGATTGTCGGCAAGGGATCAAGGTTCCATGTGACTTTCTCGCTCAATCGGGGCTGGCATCCTGACCCGTCGCCGTGATTCTTGCTATCCTGTCAATGTTGGGCGCGAAGGGGCGTTGCAACTCGGTTGGATTGGGTTGGATTAGATCCTTTGGATATGATCGATGGCGGACGTGCTGCAAAAAATCGTTGCCCATAAGTATCAGGAGATCGCAGCCGCCAAGCAGCGAGTCGCCGCGGCCGAACTGCGGGCGATACTGCGCGACGCCCCCGCGCCGCTGGATTTCTTCACCGCCTTGGCGGCGCCCGATGGAGTCAGCCTGATCGCCGAGGTGAAGAAGGCGAGTCCCTCGGCTGGTGTGATTCGCGACGATTTCGACCCGGTCGAAATCGCCCGCCTCTACGAGGCCCATGGAGCCGCTTGTATCAGCGTGCTGACCGACGAGTCGTTTTTCCAGGGTAAGTTGGAGTATCTGGCCCGCATCCGCGCCCAGGTGGCGATCCCGCTGCTGCGGAAGGATTTTGTCCTCGACGGCTACCAACTGCTCGAAGCCCGGGCGGCCGGCGCCGACGCAGTGATGCTGATCGCCGAGTGTCTCGACGACTGCAATTTGCGGAAGCTCTTCAACGAGACCGTCGAGTTGGGAATGACCCCGCTGGTCGAACTGTACGAACCGCAGAATCTGGCCCGAGTGCTCGACGCCGGGGCGACGTTGATCGGCGTCAACAACCGCGATCTGCGCAGCTTCACGACCGATCTGGAGCACACAATCCGGCTGCGCCGGCAGATTCCCGACGAGTGCGTGGTGGTGGGGGAAAGCGGCATCCGCACGGCGGCGGACGTGCAGCGGCTGCACGCCGCCGGCGTCGACGCAATGCTAGTGGGGGAAACGCTGATGCGGCAGCCCGACGTCGGCGCGGCGGTCGACGCGCTGTTGGGGAGGTAGGCATGCTGCATATTGCATGTTGGATGTTGGATGTTGGATGTTGAAAGCCGTGTCGGCGGTTGAAAGCAGGTGTTCGAGGTAGGCGTCCCATGCTCCCTTATCCCTTCCATTCCGGGGGCTTTGATAAACCGCCGCGATCCGTCATAATGCTCGTTTGCTTCCGGGGCAGAAAGCGCCGATAGAAGAGGCCGCCTGAGGCGGTATTCTGCGTGCCGAGCCGGGACTGTTCGTGCTTGCACGTCCGTCCCCCCTCCGCTGGCATGCGTCTGACATTCGAGCGTAGTAACGGCCTTTCTGCCGGTAGTCACCATGAACAGACGGTTTACACGGACGGCGCTGTCCGTGAGACCATTCGCGCGTTCGTCGCCGCAAGGGGAACGATCGCAGGGAGGCTTTGCCATGCTCAAAAATCTTGACCCCACCCAACTGGGTGTAGTTGCCGTCCGACAAAGTGAACTGATTGAACTGACCCTGTCGTTCGGTTTCGACGGGTTTACCATCGACCTACGCGATTTCGAGGCCCAGCTCAAGCACGGCAGCTTGGAGCATGTGGGCCGCTTGATTGCCAGCGCCAAGTTGCACCTGGGCGCGTTTGAACTGCCGATCGACGTCGCCGGCAACGACGAGGCGTTCGCCACCGAAAAAGGCCGCCTGATGCGGCTGGCCGGCGCGGCGAGCCAGATCGGCGCCACCATCTGCCGGCTGACGATACCGCCAGCCAACGATACGCGCCCCTACCAGGAACAATTCGAGTCGTTTCGCAGGCGAATTGCCGACATGGCGAAGATACTCGGCGAGCACGGCATTCGGTTGGCCCTAAACTTTGACGGCACGGCCGCCGCCCGCGAAGGTTACGCCTATCAGTTCCTGCATACGTTCGACGAGTTGACCAAGTTGGTCGACGCCTGCGGCTGCGACAACGTGGGTCTGGTCGTCGATACCTGGCAGTGGCATCAGAGTGGCGGCGACATGAGTCAATTGGAGGCCGTGCCGGCAGCCAAGGTGTTCGCCATCGATCTGGCCGACAGCATCGAACCGGCCGGTCAAGAGAACGTCACGGCCGAGGCTCGTCGGCTGCCGGGCGAAGGGGGCCAGATCGATACCGTGGCGATCCTGAAGTGGCTGGCCGCGATGGAGTTCGCCGGGCCGATCACGCCCGCCCCCTCGCCGACAAGCTTCGCCAAAGGGACCTCGCGCGACAACGTGCTCAAGCAAACCCGGCTGGCACTGCTGCGGCAGTGGGTCGAGGCGGGCCTGTCGGACGAAGAGCTGCCGCCGCCGATTGTCGAGCAGCTTCAGGTCGAAGCGGTCGAGGAAGCCGCAGTCGAGGCCGAAGAGGTTGCCGATGAAGCCGCTGCGGAGGAAACCGTGACGGAGGAAACGGGCGAGGAGGTCGGCGCGGCAAAACAGTAACGCAACTAGGCGGGGGCATGATTCGTGGCGGACGCTGCCAGCGTCCGAAGCGTGACTATAGCGCCGCGGGACTGGAGCTTTGTCAGGCTTAAAAAATTGGGTGCCACTGCTGCCCTCAGCAGTGGAATCTTGCCCCACGGTTCGCTTTGGGGTTAGCTTGCAACCCGTTTCGAGGTAACGATTTCTTGCCAAGGGCGCGGCCGGTCTTGTACCCGCCACTGCTGAGGACAGCGGTGGCACCCAACCCTAAAACCAAATCTGTCACCGCACTGGAACTTCTTGGAGCGTCGGGGGTTCTCCAGGGGGCAGATCCGCGGTGGCGAGACGCCCTCGCCACTTGCCCGACACGAAGAGTCCCCGCGACGGGAAAATGCCGGTGTTTCACTACGACAACGGACTTCGCATCACGACGTGCGATCTGGCGGTGGACGTGCGGCGGCGTCAACCGCGGGCGTTCGTCTCGCATGCGCATTTCGATCACATGGGGCGGCACGCCTTTGCGCTTTGCACGGCGGAGACCTCGCAGCTATATCAGCATCGGCTGGGAAAGCGTGATACTCGCTCGATGCCGCTCGGCGAACCGATCGAGTGGGGCGGCGTGCGGCTGACCGCCTATCCGGCGGGGCACTGTCTCGGCTCGGCCATGCTGTACGTCGAGGACGACGGCCAGTCGCTGCTGTACACCGGTGATTTCAAGCTGGGCGAGTCGCTCACCTCCTCCCCCTGCGAATTGCCGCGGGCGGACCTCCTAGTGATCGAGAGCACTTATGGCGATCCGCACTATCGCTTTCCCCCGCGGGCCGAATCGATCGAGCAATTGCTGGCCGCCGTCGACGAATGTCTCCGCGAAGAGCGGACGCCGGTGATTCAGGCGTACGCGCTGGGCAAGGCGCAAGAGGTGACCAAACTGCTGACCAGCAACGGTCGCCCCGTGTGGCAGTCGCCGGACGTTTACGCAATCAGCCAGGTGTACGAGTCGTGCGGGATGATGCTGGGAGACGTGCGGCGGCTCGACGAGAGCGCGATTCGCCGCGGTGACGTCGCCGGCGGGGCCGTCGTGGCGGCGCCAGGGAGTCGCGCCGGCGGGCTGCTTTCGCTATTGGAGCGGAAGGCCACGATCGTCACCAGCGGCTGGGCGCTGGCGCCTTGGCAGCGCACCCGCTCACGGGCCGATTACTCGATCGCCCTGTCGGACCACGCCGATTACGACGATCTGCTGGAGGCCATTCGCAGGGTCGAACCGCAGGAGATCTATTGCACGCACGGCCCGGTCAAGTTCGTCGACCGACTGCGCGACCTGGGACACTGCGCCTATCCGTTGGCCGGCCATTTTCAACGGCGGTTGTTCTAGCACGGCGACAGCGGTTCAATGTGCTTCGGCCTCGTTGTCGGCCTCGTGATCGTCGTGCATTACCAGGATTGCCGGCGGGACGTTGCCCAGCTTGAACGGTTGCTCGGCGATCATTTGCCGGCCGCGGCTGAGGAACACCCGCACCCGCGCGCACCAATGGACGCGGACAATCACGCCGTCGTAGCTCAGCGGACTGCGGGGCAAGGCCGTTTCGAATTGCAAGGAGCGGGGCCAGCCCAACTCGCGGAGTTCCTCCGGCAGCTTGCGTTCAAAAAAGTGGACGCCCAGATCTTCCTCTCCCTTCCCCTCGGTATACCACAGGACGGAGGTTTCAATTGCCTTGAGATTGTGGGGCTGGGGCAGATCGAAGCGGTACTCGGCCAGCAGCAGATCGCCGGGAACGTAGGTCCGCGAGTCGCTCAACAAACGCAATGTCACCCGTGGTTCCTTCATGCCGTTGCCTCCGGCGGTGAAGTCGGCGGATGGACGATGATCGGGAAGCGACGCTCGAAGTCGGGCCAATGCTCCAGGTCGCCGCGAACCAGCAGCATCCACTGTACGCTGTTATGGTCGGTCGCCAGCGAATGCATGGCCCCCTCGGGCAGTCGCATCTGTGTTTGCTCCTGGAAACCGCGGTCGGGTTGAATCTCGATATGCTCGGCGCGATACACTTCCTGGTCCCACACGCGGAGCGATTCGGTGCGGGTGTCCGTCCCTTGCCGATAGGTGGCCGTTTCCTCGCAGACGAGCCGCGCCACCAGCGAATGGATGATCAACTTGCCTTCCTGACTAATCAGCAACTCGTATGTTTTGCCCGGCAGCAGCGGATGATCGCTGATTTCCACCCGGGTCATGCCGATACCGCTGGTGACCAGTAGTTGCCGAAAGAAGACAAATATCAAGAAAACGCCGAACAGTAAGAACGGAACGACCAGCGCGGTCAGCAGCCAGTCGCGGGCGCCGGTGATGTTGCCACCCACCGCGATGAATAAGCCGATCAACGCCAACACATTCCAAAACAGGGTAACCAGACCGAGAAAGAACAGCTTCCAGCCGGGCTGCGTGCCAATGGGCAGGCGATAGGCCAGAGCAGTTCCAGGGCTGTTGACGATCTCGTCGTGTCGCGGAATGGCCGGAAAGGCGTCGCGCTGGATCAGTTCATCCGGTTCTAGCCAGTCGACGCCGGTGGCCCGCTTGACGATCGCCGCCCGGCGTTCCAGCGAAGTACCGCTGCTGATCGCGGTCCAGATCAGGCCGATGGCGCCGATCAGCACAAAGGCCGTCGGCAGAGTGAAAAACAGATAGACCCACCAACTGTACCCTTTCACCAGCACCGCGCGGCGATAGTCGAACGGATCGTACCAGCAGGCAAACGTATCGCCTGGCCGAAACGGCTCGATCAATCGTTGGGCCTTCTCGCGGGTCTGGTAGCCGCGGCCGACGGCGTCGTAGGTCTTGGCGCGGTACCTCTCGCCGTCGACCTCGTACTCGATATGCACCAGTGGCTGGTACCATACCTTGTCGCTGGCCACCGTCCCCGAATCGCGGTCTGCGATCACCTTGACCTCGGTCCCCAGCACGGTGCATTCGGTCGGCTGGAAGTGACGATTGGCGCGCCATTCGGGCACAATATAGTTGACCGTCATCGCGATCAGCCCGGCGATGCCCACGGCCAGCAGCACGGTGAAGAAAATAGCCTCCCCCACCACGCCGAAGCGTTCGCTTCCGGTATGCCGATGCCCCCGTTTTTTGCCGTAAAACCGTATCCGCCGCGTCACAACCGCACTCCCCTCGATCTCCGGACGTTTGGATCGGT
>JBBDLY010000167.1:0-1141 GCA_040878585.1 Pirellulales bacterium | reverse complement strand
TGCCGGTAGCCGCCGCCGGCCATTTTTTGCAGCGCGAAGGCGATCTTGTCGTTCGCTTCCAGCGTGGTCGGCGTGCTGGTCATGAACTCCGAGACCGGACGGTCACCCAGTTCGGCCGCGTCGGGACCGATCCGCATCAGCGCGTCGCGCTCGCTGAAGATCCCCACCGGGCGGTCGTTTTCCACCACTACCACGCAGCCTTCGTACTTGTCCACCATCAATTGCATGACGTCCCGCACGGAGGTCTCCGGCGAGACGGTGAGCACTTCGCGAGGATGCAACTCGCGAATCGCGTCCCGCAAAATCCGCTCCTCCTCCGGCTGGATCGGAGGACGACTGGAAACGCGGGTCAGCGAGGACTGACACGCCTCGCAGGAGTCCGCGCCGGGCATGTTTTCTTGGCCGCATTCGGGGCAGATGGTCATTGCACGCTCCACGTTTCGCCGCCGTGGAACAGCTTGTCGAGATCCCCTTCTCCCTGCTGCTTTCGGGCGTCGGTGATCTGTTGATTCAATTGCTCGTCGTAGCACGGCGCGTCGACCGCGCGGAAGATGCCGATCGGCTCCGGGAACTCCGGATGCCGCATGCGGCTGAGCAGGTACGCCAACGACGGCTCACGGGCCTTCTCGTCGTGGAACAGCAGATCGTCCTCGCTGATCCCCTTGCCCAGCTCGACCACTTCGGGATCCATGCCGTTGAGCCGAATCCCCTTGTCGCGATTCTTGCCGAAGATCAACGGCTTGTTGTGTTCCAGCTCGAGCGTGGTTTCGGCCTTGGTTTCGCGGTCGGTGGCGTAGCTGAACGCGCCGTCGTTGAATACGTTGCAGTTCTGGTACACCTCGACAAACGAGGTACCGTGGTGCGCCGCGGCGCGGGTCAGTGTCGCGCCGAGGTGCTTGATGTTCACGTCGATCGAGCGGGCAACAAAAGTGGCTTCGCAGCCGATGGCGATCGACAACGGCCGTAGCGGATTGTCGATCGCGCCGTAGGGAGTGCTCTTGGTCACCTTGCCCAGCGGCGAGGTGGGAGAGTACTGCCCCTTGGTCAACCCGTAGATCTGGTTGTTGAACAGCACGATGTTGATGTCCAGATTCCGCCGGATGGCGTGCATCAGGTGGTTGCCGCCGATCGACAGCGCGTC
>JBBDLY010000166.1:0-5877 GCA_040878585.1 Pirellulales bacterium | reverse complement strand
GCCAGGACCAGGATTCTGGTGCAGTGTGAGTGGAGCCCGGACGGCAAACGGGTCGCCGTGCTGGCCAGCGACGGGACGATCTTCTTGCTTGACACGAGTGCGATGCAAGTGCTGCACACCATCTCGACCATTGAGTCGAGATGGTCCGCCGTTCGGTTAGGTGTCGCCAGATTGCGGCCTAGAACTGATCCTTCGATGGGATCAGGTCGTCACCGGCGCGGGTCGAATAGGCTCGCCACACGCCAAGATTGACGTCGTCGGTGATCCATTTGACCGAGCCGTCGAGCATGACCACATTCACACCGCCGGCGAAGTGGCTGCGGGCGGTGACGGCGGCGTAGGTAGGATTGAGCACCGGTGTATCTGCGCCCATTCCCTTGCCTTCCTGCCAGTTGGTCCAGTCGACGTCGTAGACCACGTCACTTTCGGTGCAACGGATTTTGGCGTTGGGCGGATAGGCGGTGGTAAAGCCGATCTGATGCGCCCGGCCATCGACCCATTCGGTGTGGCCGCTGTTGGTTTTGAATCCCCCCGGCTCCGACCCAAGCGAGCAAATTAGCGACGTTTCGCCATCGGCTATGTCGTCCAAATCCTCGCGGAAATCGATCGCCTCCAAAGTTGCTTCGTCCTCGCCGGCGTTGCGATAGTACGGCTGCCAGGCTTTGACTTCGCTAAAGAAGATCGTCTGGCTCATGCCGTCGGTCACGTCGCTGGCCCGCAGTCGGCTATCGGGATACGAGACCCCAGCGCCGCCAGTCTGCGTCGCCGGATCCCAGACTTTCCAGACGCCCAGGTTCACTGCGTAATTGAGCGGATAGTGCTTCGGCGCCCCATCGTCAAAACGAACCTCGTCGCGAGGTTCTCCCGGACTGACAAACGTCGGCACCCGCATTGCGCTGAGTTTGATCTCCTCGCCGTCGGCGGTGACGACGTTGCCCGCCAGATTGTAGCTCTTGGTGTAGTCGATCGAGGATTGCAGAACCTTTTGTTCCAGGAAGGGAAGCAGCAAGGCGTGGATGGACCAGCCGTCGACGTTATCCGCGCCGTCGATCGGCGTCGACTTCCAACTAGGCGGGAAATGCTGATTCCGCGACTCGAAGTTTGCCCCGGCGAGGCCGATCTGGCGAAGATTGTTGGCGCTGGCGGTGGCTCGCGCGGCTTCTCGGGCCTGGTTGACGGCAGGCAATAGGATGGCGATCAGGATGCCGATGATGATCATCACCACCAGCAACTCAATCAAAGTGAACGCCCGGCGACTTGCCGAGCGCCCGAGACAGTTCCGACACATAGGGTACTCCTTCGGCTGAAATTAAAAAACTTGAAACTGAGACTCAGTCTCAATTCAGGCCAGGGTATCACAATTGCCGCAACTGTCAATGCACTAAATGGAATTCTCGTAAATTTTATTTGCCGTCGCGATTCCCCGCCCTGGATCAAAGCGATGGCCTGCGCCGCCGAGCAACTGCTCCAGAGCGGCCAGCAGCAGTAGCACATTCTGCGGACGGGCGGTATAGCCCATCAAGCCGATTCGCCACACGCGACCGGCGAAATCGCCCAGCCCGCCGCCGATCTCGATGCCAAACTCCCGCAGCAAGCCGCCACGAATGGCCTTATCGTCCACACCCGTCGGGATGCGAACGGCATTAAGCATTGGCAATTGATGCCCCTCAGCAGCGGTGTAGTCGATGCCCAAGGCGGCCAAGCCCGCCTTCAACGCGCGATGATTCAGCGCGTGCCGCGCGTGCGCGGCCTCCAGCCCTTCCTCCAACAGCAGCCGCAGCGCCTCGTGCAGGGCATAGGTCATGTTGATCGGCGCTGTGTGGTGATAGGCCCGCTTGTCGCCCCAATAGTTGGCCAGCATGGTCGTGTCGAGATACCAGCTTTGCACTTTGGTCTTGCGGCGCTGGATCGCATCGACTGCGTTGGAACTGAATGAGACGGGTGCCAAGCCAGGGGGGCAACTGAGGCACTTTTGCGTGCCGGAGTAGACGGCGTCGATCTGCCAGGCGTCCACTTCGACCGGCATGCCGCCCAGCGAGGTGACGGCGTCGACCGCCAGCAGCGCGCCGGCCTCATGAACCACCCGCGAGACTTCTTCAAGCGGTTGCGACGCCCCGGTGGAGGTCTCGGCCATCACGATGCCGACCACCTTTGGCCGATGCGCCTCGACCGCCGCTCGCACTTCGTCCGCCGTGAACACCTCCCCCCAGGGGCGCGCGATTATCTGCACGTCGCCGCCGGCTCGTTCGGCGACGTCCTTCATGCGTCCACCAAACACGCCGTTGACGCAGACCAACACCTTGTCGCCCGGCTCGACGAGGTTGACGAACACGGCTTCCATGCCGGCGCTGCCGGTGCCGCTGATCGCCAGCGTCATTTCGTTGTCGGTGCGAAATACCTGCCGCAGCATCCGCTGCATCTCATCCATGATCTGCAAGTAGTACGGATCGAGATGTCCCACGGTCGGTTTGCCGCAGGCCTCCAGCACGCGGGGATGGATCTGGCTCGGGCCGGGGCCCATCAGCGTGCGGATCGGCGGATTGATCGCGGCGGGAATCTCGGGCATCGCTAGGTCTTCTCCGGCGGTTGTTCGCGGACGAGTTGACTGAGTTGCTTGAATCGGGCCGTGCCGGCCTGCTCGCAGATCTCGAACATCGCCGCTTCGGTCGTGGTTAAGGTTGCGCCGGCGGAATCCATCCGCCGCAGGGCCGTGTCGTGGTCGATCGGGAACCGCGACGACACGGCGTCGATGGCGAGGAACACGGCGAAACCGGCGGCCAGCAAATCGTAAGCGGTCTGCTGCACGCAAACGTGCGTCTCAATCCCCGTGAGTAGAACCTTGTGGACGCCGAGCGCCTCCCAGGCGGTGAATATCTCGCCGCAAGCCCCGCTGCTAAACGCCAGCTTCTCCAACGGCGACGGCAGACGTTCGGCCAGTTCAGCCGTGGTGGGGCGCAGCCCCTTGGGGTACTGTTCGGTCACGGCAATCGGCATGTCGAACAGCTTGCAGGCATCGATGAGCCGTCGGCAATTCCAGATCAATCGGTCCGAACCGACCATCTCCGGCAGCAGTCTTTCCTGCATGTCGATCACTAGTAGCGCCGTGTCGCCGGCGGACATTAGCAAGGGGCTGCGGGGGAGTCCGGTCGCATTATCGCTGGGGAAGGCATTCATATTGAGCAACATAATCGATTGGTGAGCAAGAATGTAGGTCGGGCGTCTCCGGCGGTCGCAGAACGTTGGCCGCAGGGCTTTAAGGGTCGTAACATCGTGCGACACGACTTAACAGGAGGGAACGGAGGGAACTGAGGGAAAGTTGCTCTGTTTCCTCCGTGCCGCTCGGTTGCCTCCGAAATTAAGTGGGCCAGCCAATACCAGCACGCAGCGCAAGGATACCAATACCAGCACGACGCGCGAGCGAGTGCATCGGCGGTGGGATACGCTTTCCTCCCCCAACCGTCCCGGCGGGGTTACGTCCGCTCGCTTGCGATGCACTTGCTTGCGCTGCGTGCTGGTATTGTTGAACGGACGAAGTTACTCGTCAGGCAACGGAGCGGGGCAGAGGCAACGGAGCATACACTCCTTGGTTTCCTCCGTTCCTCCTGTTTCAACTGCCCTGGCGGACCCTTAAAGCCCTGACCGTTGGACGCGTCTCGCTCGCCGTTCGATGTTCGCGGTGGGCCAAGCCAATGTTCTCGACCGGTCGCCGGCCGGCCAACCTGTTGCAGCCATCTTTTGCGGACAACAGCCTTGCTCTACAATGTCCGCTTCGCCGACGCGCCAGAACATAAGGACAGAGAAGTTGTTACGCACGCATACCTGCGGCCAGTTACGCGCAGAACAGATCGGGCAAGAGGTCACCCTGTGCGGGTGGGTCGATAGTTATCGGGACCACGGCCGGGGGCTGTTTCTCGATCTGCGCGACCGCTACGGGAAAACGCAGGTGGTATTCGCCCCCGACTGCGACGATCAGGTCAACGAACGGTCGAAGCAGCTTCG
Organism: Pirellulales bacterium; assembly: GCA_040878585.1. GTDB lineage: Bacteria > Planctomycetota > Planctomycetia > Pirellulales > UBA7805 > JBBDLY01. The sequence goes on along the minus strand of JBBDLY010000166.1, from coordinate 1,878 downwards.
CGTGGAATACGTGGTCGAAGTGACCGGAGTGGTCGCCTCGCGACCCGAAGGGATGCACAACGACAAACTCCCCACAGGCGACATCGAGGTCCGCGCCCGATCGCTCAAGATTCTCAACCGATCGCTCGTCCCGCCTGTGCAGCCGGGACTGGCCGACGTGCCGGGCGAGGACTTGCGGCTGAAGCATCGTTATCTCGATCTGCGGCGGCCGGCGATGCAGCGGACGATGGCCCTGCGGCATCGGATGATCAAATCGATGCGAGACTACTTCGACGAGCAGGACTTCCTGGAGATCGAAACGCCGATTCTCGGTCGCAGCACACCCGAGGGCGCTCGCGACTATCTGGTACCCAGCCGCGTGCATCACGGCGAGTTTTACGCGTTGCCGCAGTCGCCGCAACTTTACAAGCAAATCTTGATGATCGCCGGCTACGACCGCTACGTGCAGGTCGCCCGCTGCTTTCGCGACGAAGACCTCCGCGCCGATCGCCAGCCGGAGTTCACCCAGCTCGATCTGGAAATGTCGTTCGTCGACGCCGACGACGTAATGAACATGATCGACGGACTGGTTGCCCGCGTGGCCAAGGAACTGCTCGGGCGCGAAGTTTCGTTGCCGCTGCCGCGGATGACTTACGCCGAGGCGATGGAGCGGTTTGGCCACGACGCGCCCGACTTGCGGTTCGGCATGGAAATCGTCGATCTGACCGATTTGGCAGCCGAGGCCGAGTTTCGCGTATTCAAGGCGGTGGCCGAGTCGGGCGGACGCGTCCGCGGCATTAACGCCAAGGGGGCCGCGGACAGCTATTCCCGCAAGGGCATCGACGAGTTGACCGAGTACGTGCAGCACGACTTCGCCGCCAAGGGGCTGGCCTGGTTCAAGGTCGACGCCGCCGGTGCGCTCACCTCGCCAATTGCTAAGAACTTCGACGACGCCTTGCTCAGCAAGATCAAGCAGCGGATGGAAGGCGAACCGGGCGACCTGTTGCTGTTCGCCGCCGACCAGTTCGAGGTAACCTGCAAGGTGCTCAATGGTTTGCGCACCCGCCTGGCGCGACAGTTAAAGCTGGTCGCACCCGGCTCGATGCATTTCTCCTGGGTTGTGCAGTTCCCCATGTTTGCCCCGGCCGAATCGGAGGAAGTTCACGAGGAAGGCGCCCGCTGGGCGGCCATGCATCATCCGTTCACGGCGCCGTTGGAAGAAGACCTGCCGATGCTGAAAAGCGACCCCGGCAAGTGCCGCGCCCAGGCGTATGACCTGGTGATCAACGGCTCGGAGGCGGCCGGCGGAACCATTCGTATTCACGACCCCGTAGTGCAGCAGCAAGCTTTCGATCTGCTGGGGGTGGACGAAGAGAAAGCACAAAATCGCTTCGGTTTTCTGCTGGATGCGTTAAAATACGGAGCGCCGCCGCATGGCGGAATCGCGTTGGGAATCGACCGCTGGGTGATGCTGTTCGCCGGACTGGACAACATTCGCGACTGCATTGCCTTTCCCAAGACGCAGCGAGCGACCGACCTGATGACAGAAGCGCCCAACGTCGTCGACGCCAAACAATTGCGGGAACTGGCCGTCAAGATCGTCAAGTAGTTCATCTACATGGAGCAACGGAAATGAAACGTCTAGCATGGATCTTGGCAATGGCTGTCTGGACGCCCGCGGTCTTGGGAACGGCCGGCTGCAATTCCGACGACAAACTGCCAGCGCCCGACGTCACCGCGCCGAAAGACGAGCGGCCAGCCACCGACGAGCCTGGCGAAAGTGAGGATCAACGACCGGCCGAACAAGCCGACGCCGTGGCTGACGACCAGCCGGAGGAACCCGCCGGCGTGCCGGAGGTGTATCTGAGCGAGCAGCACCTGGAGACGTGTCGGCTGGGA
>JBBDLY010000165.1:0-5883 GCA_040878585.1 Pirellulales bacterium | reverse complement strand
AAACAGCCGTATCGAGTGCGCCGGACACGGAACTTCCTGCAGCCGTCGGTGGAGGAAGACCGTTTTCGCCGCGTGGCGTAGCTGTAGGTTGGGACCATTGTCCCGACCGTCACTGTTCCTAAATAGCTCTTCAACTGCCAAACTCGCCGCGAAGGTCCTCAATTTCCTCGGGAGGCAATGCCACATCAAGCCGAGGTTGAGCCATATAGACGTCTTCGTCGCAGTGAGGTTGAAACGGAAATCGCCCCTTGCTGTCGGGCCAGTAGACCTGCAACGCTTTGAGTTGTCCGATGCGGCCCATGTGGCGGAAATGCCCCATCGCGCAACCGAGATAGAATTCGTGCTGCGTGGGATGGACATCGCGTACGGCTACATTGCCTTCAATTAGCACGCGGTCGTACTCGCCTCTTTGTGCAAACGATCTGCCGTTGCGAATGCCCTCGACCATCGCCGCAAGAATCAGATAGCCAGCGTTCGGGGCCGGGTCAAAGATGATCAACTCAGGATGACTGAATGTCGTTGTCAGGCCGCATGTGTATAGAAACGGCTCGGGAGCGTCTGTTATTGAGAGTACCTGCCAGCCGTGCCGTGCAACGGCGGCGGCGATTTCGTCATCGTTGCTCACAACATCATCCCCGGTCGGGACAATGGTCCCAACCTACTTTAGTCCATCACCTTCGAGCCGCTGATTAGCTCGATGAAGTCTTCGTTCTTCTTGAACTTGGCCAATTGCCGGGTGAGTTGCTCCATGGCGTCGACGTGATGCATCGAGGTGAGCGTGCGACGCAGCATGGTCACCGCGTGCAGCGTGTCGGGCGGCAGCAGCTTTTCCTCGCGGCGGGTGCCGCTTTGCGTGATGTCGATCGCCGGCCAGACCCGGCGGTCGGCCAGCTTGCGGTCGAGCACCAGCTCCATGTTGCCGGTCCCCTTAAACTCCTGGAAGATCAGTTCATCCATGCGGCTGCCGGTGTCGATCAGGGCCGTGGCGACAATCGTCAGCGATCCGCCCTCCTCGAACAGCCGGGCGGTGGCGAACAGCTTTTTGGGAATGTCGAGCGCCTTGATGTCGACGCCGCCGCTCATCGTGCGGCCGGTGTTGCCGACCCATTTGTTGAACGCTCGCGCCATGCGGGTGATCGAGTCCATCAGCAGGAACACGTCCTTGCCTTCCTCGGTGAGCCGCTTGCAGCGCTCGACGATGAGTTGCGAGAGCCGCACATGGCTTTCGACGTCGCGATCGAGACTGCTGGCCACGACTTCGCCGTTGACCGATCGCTTCATGTCGGTAACTTCTTCCGGACGCTCGTCGATCAGCAGCACGATCAGTTTCAAGTCGGGATGATTGGCGGCAATCGCCTGGCTGATGTGTTGCAGCATGACGGTCTTGCCGCTCCGCGGCGGGGCCACGATCAGCGCTCGCTGTCCCTTGCCCAGCGGCGTAAGCAAGTCCATGACGCGGGTGGTGAGCGGTTCGGGGCCGGTTTCCAGTTTGAGCCAGGTTTCCGGATTGATCGCCGTCAGATCGTCGAAGCTCTTGACGTTGACGTAATCCTCCGGCTTCATGCCGTCGACGTCGGTGATTTCCTTTAGCCGCGGGCCTTGTTGCCGGCGGCCCAATTGCACCATGCCGTTGATATACACGCCCTCGCGAAGATGGAATTTCTCGATCATCGTGCCCGGCACGAAAGGATCGGTTCGCTCGCGGGAGTAGTTGTTTTCTGGAGAGCGGAGAAACCCATACCCGTTGGGATGCAGTTCGAGGATGCCGCCGCCCGGTAGGGGTTCGGTATCGGCCGACTCGAACGCTTCTTCGGGTGCGCCGTTCTGCGAACCTTGCTTGGCGGGAGCGGGACCGCGTCCGCGGCCACGCCTTCCTCGCCCTCGCGGGTTTCGCGGACCGCCGCCGCCTCCGCCGCCGCCGCTTGGCCCGCCGCCCGGTCCGGGGCCGCTTCCACCACCGCTGCCACTGCCGCCGCGCGGTCCTCGCGACCGGCCACTATTCCTCTTCGCCATGAGTCACCTTGAGATATCGGCAATCCGCCGAATTGAGATACAGCACCCTAAGCAGGGCGCTAAAACTTCAGAAATCCTGTTCAAGAGATTCCGCCCGGATACATGCTAAAAGCCGGGTTCGAATTACAGAAACGATCCGTATTAGTCGACCGAGGTCGATGAACTCGAAGGCCGCTCGCGGCGAACAGTCCGCGGGTGCAAACTCGCCTTTGAGCTATTTAACGCCTGAATATGAACTCGGTTTATGTGAGAACGACCAAGGAACGACCTTGTTCCCTCGAGTGCGACTCGCCGCTTGCAAAATGCAACACCAGCGGCAACCTTATGCCCGTCAAATACCAGGGACGAACCAATCGAGCAGTGATGCTGGCCGATGACTCAACTTTTTGAGTACGGCCGTTTGTCATCTTCTGAACGAAACCCATCCCAACGGATGGCAACTTCGCGAAGGACGCACTGCCCGTTCGGCATCCCGCAGGGGATTGCCCAACCATGGAAATCCAATTCCCAACCGTGGGCGGCCCAACATGGCCTCTATCGTAAATAGAGAGGCCCGTGGAAATCAGGGGGCCTAATCTCCGCCTGCTGGCAGAGCTTCAAGCTATGAACATCATAATATTGTCATCGAACGTGTCAAGCGATGTGTATGAGTCCTGGCATAAATTTACGCGGATTTTAGGGTTTGCCCAGTTGTTGTGGGTGCCCGCCTGGTCACTTTCAGTCGATTCGCCAGTTCAGCACGGCCTGGCAATTGAACCACAATAACATCCTAAGCCACTATTAAACAACAACTTACGCAACACTGCCCCCGACCATCGTCGGTTCAACCGATAGAATCGCTCCAACCGGAATATTTTACCTCAGACTGCTCACGGAAAAGGTCGATAGGGTTGATGGATGCCGACTTTTCTTTTCACCAGGCGACAGGTACGGTGCGTCATCATGGGATTTAGAGCATTGCTGCCAGCGATAGTGTTAGGTTGGGCTTCAGTGGGCATGACCGCAGGCGGTGCGGAAATTCGTTGGTTGACCAATCTGGAGCAGGCCACTGAGATTGCTCGCGAGTCGGATCGCATGGTCTTGCTACACTTTTGGTCGACAACCTGCCCCCCCTGCGTTCGCTTGGAACAAAACGTCTTCTCCGATAACGTCGTGGCGACAGGCATTGAGGCCAACTTCGTTCCCGTCAAGATCAACGTGGATGAGCAGCGGGCGATCGCTAGGGCGTACAACGTGCGGCAATGGCCGACCGATGTCATTCTCTCGCCGCAGGGCGAAGTGATCGCCGTGCTCGGCTGCCGGCAAGACCCGTCGGAGTATCTCAGCGAAATACTTGCGGCGACCAACCAATATCGCTCAATAGCGGCCGAGCGAATCGCCGCCAGCCGCTCGCGACCATCGACGGAATTGCAGTTGAGTTCCACCTCCGGGGCGACGCCGCGGGAGGGGGCGGGGGTTGCATTCGTCGACGTCGGGGGCGCACCGCGACAGGCGCAATCGGAAACCACGTTGCGGATGGCCTCGAACGGAACTAGCGGTAATGTGAACGCGGAAAGGGACGAGGCACGAAACGAACTGGCACGGCTGGTCGGCGACCGCTACGCGTCGCTACAGGCAGACACTCAGCCCGCGACGGTCCATCACGCACCGACGCCAACGGTCGATACGGCCGCGCCGCGCCAGCCTGTTGCACCGCGTCAAGAGAATCCGCCTTTGGCCCTAGAAGGGCGTTGCGCGGTGACAATCCATGCCAAACGGCAGTGGGTTCCAGGCGATCCGCGATTTGGTGCCATCCATCGCGGCCGCACCTATCTGTTCGCCGGCCCCCAAGAGCAACAGAACTTCTTGACAACGCCCGATCGATACATGCCCGTGCTCGGCGGCCACGATCCGGTGGTTGCGGTGAAACGCGGAATACTGGTTCCGGGCAAGATCGATTTTGGCATTTTCCATGAGGACCGAGTCTATTTGTTCGTCGACGAGCAGACCAAGAATGAGTTCAACGTGACTTCGGTCGAGGCGATCGACCGAAACGTGGCAAACATCTATGAAGAACACGTCCAGCGTGCCGAGGCCGGCCACGGAACGATCCGAAGGTAGCGGCGTCAACCATCCGGCGCGGCCCAGCCGAGCGAACGCTCGACGGCTCGCCCCCAGTCGGTGCAAAGCTCCTTGCGGCGTGGGGAGCTCATCTCCGACTTGAATTCCCGATCGAGCGCCCAGCAACGGGCCACGTCGTCTTGGTCTTTCCAAAAACCGACGGCCAGGCCCGCGAGATAAGCGGCGCCCAAGGCGGTCGTTTCCACCACTCGGGGACGTCTTACCGTGGCTTCTAGCAGATCGGCCTGAAATTGCATCAATGCGTCGTTGGCCGCCGCGCCGCCGTCGACCTTCAATTCAGCCAAATCTACGTGCGAATCCTTCTCCATGGCGATCAACAAGTCGCGCGATTGGAACGCCATCGATTCAATCGCCGCGCGGGCCAAATGACCGGCCGTGGTGCCGCGGGTGATGCCCAAGATCGCGCCGCGGGCAAATTGGTCCCAGTGGGGAGCGCCCAAGCCGACGAAGGCCGGCACGAGATAGACTCCGCCGTTGTCTTCCACGCTCGCCGCAAGTTCTTCAATCTCCGATGACGACGCAATCAGTCCCAACCCGTCGCGCAGCCACTGAACCACCGCGCCGGCGATGAACACCGACCCTTCCAGGCAATAGGTGACTTTGCCATCGATTCGCCAGCCGATGGTTGTGAGCAACTGATTCTGAGAGTCAATCGGATCCGCCCCGGTATTCATCAGCATGAAGCAGCCGGTGCCGTAGGTGTTCTTCACGCTGCCAACTTCGAAGCACGCTTGCCCGAACGTGGCCGCTTGCTGATCTCCGATCGCACTGGCAACCGGAATGCCGCGGCCAAACAACCCCGGCTCGCACTCGGCATACACCTCGCTGCTGTCGCGCACTTGCGGCAACATTTCGCGCGGGATGTCGAGGATGTCCAGAAGTTGTTGATCCCAATCGCCTTCATGAATATTGTAGATCAACGTGCGGCTGGCGTTGCTCGGGTCGGTCACGTGGCAGCGCCCCCCGGTGAGCTTCCAGATCAAAAACGTGTCGATCGTGCCGAACAACACCTCGCCGCGGGCGGCTCGCTCCCGGGCGCCGGCAACCTTGTCGAGCAGGTGCTTGATCTTCGTGCCTGAAAAATAGGCGTCGACTACCAGGCCGGTCTTGCGTTTGAACAGCGCTTCGTGGCCGGCCACCTTCAATTGCTGGCACATCCCGGCCGTGACGCGACTTTGCCACACGATGGCGTTATGAATCGGTTCGCCTGTCGCGCGGTCCCATAGGACGGTCGTTTCGCGTTGATTGGTCACGCCAATCGCGGCGACGTCGGCCGGATCGGCGGAGGCGTCGCGCAGCACCTGTTGGGCAACTTCCAACTGCGTTTTCCAGATCGTATTCGCGTCGTGTTCCACCTCGCCCGGCCGGGGTAGTATCTGCTCGAACTCTTGCTGCGCCGTGGCCACGGCCAAGCCTTGGTGGCTGAACAGAATCGCCCGCGAACTGGTGGTGCCTTGATCCAACGCCAGAATGTACTTCGCCATGTCGTGTGTTCGCTCCCTGCTTCGCCTGGACAGATATTCCGAAAAATGCCGCGAAGTACACCTACTGGAGCGGCGCCGACGATTGGGCGTCTCTAGCGCGGGCTACTGGACAACGCAACGACGGCAGGCGGGGGCGTCTTAGATCTCGATACCAAAATGCCGTTTTAGCCGTTCCACGGTCACCTCCACTACATGTATCTGCCGCTCCGTCGGCAGTTTTCCCGCCTCGACGAGCAATTGCGCCAATTGCTGGAGTGTTTCCTTT
>JBBDLY010000164.1:1704-5886 GCA_040878585.1 Pirellulales bacterium | reverse complement strand
TCGGCGGTCGCGGCGTGGGAGAGCCGGACAACGCGCAGATATTGGAACTAGAGGCGGTGCTGCGAGACGACATCGCCGTGAAGCAATCGTCCGACTGGTCGCTCGCCGCGGCGATGATCAATCCCGATTTGCAAGTCTACCAGTACACGCATGAAAAGACCGGCGCGGTGGGCTACTTTTCGCCGCGGGAAGCAGCCGATCAACCAAATGCCGATCTGTGGGAGCAGGGCGCCTTGATTACCACCCGGGGCGAACCGCTGCAACTGACCGGCAACGAAGCGGAGCAGTACGGGCTGGCGCGGCACGTGGTGGCGAACTTCGAGGAATTTAAGGGGCTGTACGGTCTGGAGGATTCGCCCGAGCTGGTCGAGCCGGGCTGGATCTCCGACCTGGTCGACGTGCTGGCCAGCGACTCGGTCGCCTGGGCGCTGCTGTTTATCGGCGGCATGGCGCTGTACGTCGAAGTGCAATTGCCGGGCATTGGCATTGGCGGCTTCGTGGCGGCGCTCTGCTTTATTCTTTTCTTCTGGGCGAAGTATCTCGACGGTACCGCCGGGGCGTTGGAGATCGTACTGTTTCTGGTCGGCGCGACCTGCATCATTCTGGAGATCTTTGTGATCCCCGGCTTCGGCATCTTTGGACTCGGCGGCGGCGCGTTGATGATCGCCTCGCTAATTCTCGCCAGCCAAACGGTCGTGCTGCCGACCAGCAGCGCGGAACTGCGCGAGATGCGCAATTCGATGTTGGTGGTCGGCGGGCCGTTGATCGGCATGATTGTGGTGGGGATATTATTCCGCGGCTATCTGCCCAAGTCGCGGATGTTCAACCGCGTGATGCTGGCGCCGCCGGAGGACCACGAGCGGGCGTCGATCGAACAGCGCGAGTCGCTGGGCAACTTCGCGCATCTGCTCGACGAAATGGGCGAAACCACCACGCTGCTGGCCCCCAGCGGCAAGGCCCGCATCGCCGGCGAACTGGTCGACGTCGTCTCCGACGGCGACCTGATCCCGCTAGGCGCCAAGGTGCAAGTGATCGAGGTCCGCGGCACCAGGGTGGTGGTGACGGCCATATCGTAAGACGGCTCTGCCGAGGCGTGTTCGTAAGACGGCCCTCCGAGGCCGTCTTGCGAGAAACTTCAGTTTCGAGGCGTCTCCCGCTGCCAACCGGCGCAGAGATGCCACCGGTCGCGGATCGAATGTAGCGGAATTCACCAGAATTCCGAGAAGTTGCGGTTTGCCTTGGCGCCACGGAACTCTAGGCGAGTTCCGCTACGGCTTCGGCCGCGTCGTCCTACTGGCCGGGATTCGCGGCGGAACGTATGATGCAATTGGCACGGGTTGCTTCGCGCCCGTTGCGAGTGTTTCCATTCCGTTTGCGTGAGTGTACTGCGATGGATCCCATTATCTGGGCGGTCGGGCTGATGCTGATCGGCATCGCGCTGATCGTGTTGGAGATCTTCATTCCCTCGGGCGGCATCCTCGGCTTCCTGGCGTTTTCCGCCGTGCTGGCCGCCGTGATTATGGCGTTTCAATACAGCGGCACCACCACCGGCCTGGCCTTTAGCGGGTTCGCCGTGGTCGCCTTGCCGCTGGCGGTGATGCTGTCGCTGAAATGGTTGCCGAACACGTCGATCGGCCGCCGCCTGCTGCTAATCAGCGACGACGAAGATACCGAGCAAGCCGACGAGGCGGCCAAGCTCAGGGAACTGATCGGCGAGATCGGCGTCGCTAAATCGCTGATGCTGCCCGGCGGCACGGTGCAGGTCAATCGCCGCAATTACGACGCGGTGAGCGAAGGGGGCATGCCGATCGAGCCGAACCAGGCGGTCGAAGTGGTCCAGGTGCGGCACGAGCGGCTGGTGGTTCGTCCCAGCGTCGAACTACCGCGGCAGTCGCAACAGCGAACCGCCGAAGACGACATCATGAACCAACCGCTCGACTCCCTCGGCCTCGACGACGAACCACTGGCGTAAGGCGACGGCGTCTTACAGTTCCATGGCCGGATCTTTGTAGAGCACGCGGCTTTGTCCCGGCGTGATGCCTTCGGTTAACACAATGGGTCTTGAATCGACGTCGCCGTCGACAATGATGAACAGCATCGCTTCGGTGAACGGGGCGATCGCTGTCTCGCTCGGCTCGGCAAGATAGAAAGATTCGCCATTCGACTTGGCAAGCGTCATCTGCGCCCCCGCGACGGAAATATAGGCTTCGATCGTCGCCGAATAGCCATCCACTCGGTCAATACCCATGTCGCGTCATTCTCCGTCAGACGATTCCAAAAAACGCATCGGTTCCTATCTTAGCCGATTGCCGATCCGCGTAAAGCTCAGGCGGTTCCTGGGTGGCGGCACCGACGGAGATGTATGGGAGTCCAATCGAGGCACTGCGATCAAAACGCTCGCACGCGAAACCGGCTATTTCAACGAGCGTGACACATATCTTAGGTTGCAGGATTTTGGCGTTGAGGGGAAACTCGGCAAGTTCTGGGTACCGAGACTCTATCATTATTCAGACGAACTGATGATCGTCGAAATGGATATGATGCAGCGGCCACCCTACGTCATCGACTTCGCCAAGGTCCGGCTCGACCGCCCGCCCGATTTTTCCGACGAAGTGATGCAGGACATGCATACCCAGGGCAAGGAATTATTCGAGCATCATTGGCCCGAAGTGCTGGTGCTGCTGGACGATCTCGAATCGTTTCAGATCTACTATCTCGATCCCAAGCCGGGGAATATCACGTTTCCCGATCTGCGGTAACTGGCTCCCACGCTTGACATGCCCCGCATGCAGCGGGGACAATTAAGATACACGAACCGTCGTAGCGGAAGTCGCGTAGACTTCCGATGCGACGATGTGGATATTCCGTTATGAGACGTCGGAATTCTGGCGAATTCCGCTACTACGCATCAGCGAACCCCGGAAAGAATTCTATCGATGAACGACGCGCTGCTGCTGGCCCAAGACGCCAATTTCTGGACAATCCTGACGATCATTGGCATCTTCGTCTTTTTGTTCTTCTGCCTGATCGTCCTGGCGGTGTTCGCCAAGTACTTCAAGTGGTGGATCCAATCGGTCACCACCGGCGCGGGCATCGGCATGTTCGACCTGATCGGCATGACCTTCCGCAAGGTCAAGCCGGTGGTGATCGTCCGCAGCAAGATCATGGCGGTGCAAGCCGGGCTGACCGAAGAGGAGACCGGCATCACCAGCAAGGCGCTGGAAGCCCACTTCCTGGCCGGCGGCAACGTGCCGCTGGTGATTCGCGCCTGCATCGCCGCCAAGAAGGCCAAGATCATCGACCTCACCTTTCGCGAGGCAACCAAGATCGACCTGGCCGGCCGCAACGTGCTCGAAGCGGTGCAGACCAGCGTTTATCCCAAGGTGATCGATTGCCCTGGGCGGAACTCCGGCAAGGACACGCTCGACGCGGTCGCTAAGAACGGCATCCAGTTGAAGGTCAAGGCCCGCGTTACGGTCCGCGCCAACCTGGCCCGGCTGATCGGCGGGGCCACCGAGGAGACGATCATCGCGCGGGTGGGCGAAGGCATCGTCAGCGCGATCGGCTCGTCCGACCGGCATGAAGACGTGTTGCAAAATCCCGATCGCATCTCGAAGGCGGTGCTCGCGCGGCGGCTCGACGCGCAAACGGCTTATGAGATCGTATCGATCGACATCGCCGACATCGACGTGGGCGCCAACATCGGCGCGCGGCTGCAAGCGGACCGCGCCGAGGCGGACATGCGCGTGGCCCGCGCCCGCGCCGAGGTGAAGCGGGCCGCCGCCGCCGCCGAGGAGCAGGAGCGGGTGGCCGAGATCGAAGAGAGCCGAGCCAAGGTAGTCGAGGCCGAGGCGGAGGTCCCCCGCGCCATCGCCGAGGCGTTCACCAGCGGCAAAATGAGTATCATGGACTATGAGAAGCTGAAGAATATCCAGTCCGACACCGAAATGCGGCGATCCATCGCCACACCCGCAAGAAAGTAAAACGGCGCTGCCTAGGCCGTTCATGGAGCAAAGTCGCCATGTTGACACCCCCATTCGCCTGGATGATTGAGCCGTTATTGGCGATCGAATTCTGGGAAGCGCTGATCCCGGTGGTGACCATCATCCTGCTGGTGCTTTCGCAGGTGCTTGGCGGCGGCGATAAGAACGCCGAGAAGAAGCAAGCCCAGCAGCAGGCCAA
>JBBDLY010000164.1:0-1604 GCA_040878585.1 Pirellulales bacterium | reverse complement strand
GGCGCTGAATTCTACGAAACCGACGATGCGGCGAACGATCTCCGCGACGCCGGCGCGATCCATACCTACGACACCAACCTCGACGACGAATTCGGCGAGATGGACAACCCGCTCGACGTCGGCCGCGGGGCCATGCCCGCCACCGGCGGCCCGGTCAAGCAAACAGCCGTCGCCGAGATCGACTTCGCCGCCGCCGTGGCCGGCATCTTCCAAGACCCGGTGCGCGCCAAGGAAGCAATCGTCGCCCGCGAAATCCTCGAACGCCCGAACTTGGATCGCTGGTAGTAGGTCAGCCATTCCTGGCTGACCCAAAACGCAAACCTCTGCCATCAAGAAATGCACGATACTGGCTTACCGCCGCAAGCCGCTGTGGCTAAACATGTCAACTCTTCTTTGGTCGGGCAAGAATGCCTGACCTACGGTAGGCCGGCCATTCCTGGCCGACCAAAAACGCAAACCTCTGCCATCAGAACAGTGCTTGCAGCGACCTGCCGCTACAATATCCAGCGGCTAAAGTTATCAACTCTTCTTTGGTCAGGCAGGAATGCCTGACCTACTTGCCATGCCTATCTCTCCTGAACAAACTCGAATCGGCTGGATCGGCGCCGGGGTGATGGGGCGCTCGATGTGCGGGCATCTGCTGGACGCCGGCTACGAGGTGACGCTGTTCAACCGCACTCGCCGGAAAGCCCAGCCGCTGCTGGACCGCGGCGCGGCATGGGCCGACTCGCCCCGCGAGGTCGCCGAAATGGCCGACGTGGTGTTTACTATCGTCGGCTATCCTCGCGACGTCCGCGAAGTGATCCTCGGCGACAACGGCGCGCTGGCCGGCTGCCAACCGGGCAACGTGATCGTGGACATGACCACCAGCGAGCCGACGCTGGCCGTCGAAATTGCCGAAAGCGCAGCCGCGCGCGACGTGCTCAGCATCGACGCGCCCGTCTCCGGCGGCGACGTCGGCGCCCGCGAGGCGCGGCTGTCGATCATGATCGGCGGCGACGAAGCAACCGTCGCGGCGCTGCAGCCGCTGTGGCAGCTCATGGGCAAGACCATCGTCCGCCAAGGCGGTCCCGGCGCGGGACAGCACGCCAAGATGGTCAATCAAACTTTGATCGCCAGCGGCATGATCGGCGTCTGCGAGGCGCTGCTCTACGCCCACCGCGCCGGACTCGATCTGGAGACCGTGCTGCAGTCGGTCTCCAGCGGCGCGGCCGGCAGTTGGTCGCTGTCGAACCTCGCCCCGCGGATCATCCGCGGCGACTTCGCGCCGGGCTTTTTCGTCGAGCATTTCCTCAAGGACATGGGCATCGCATTGGCCGAAGCCCGGCGAATGCAACTGGCTCTGCCGGGCCTGGCCCTGGCCGAGCAACTCTACCAAGCCGCCGCCGCCCAAGGCCACGCCCGCAACGGCACGCACGCACTGCAATTGGCGCTGGCCAAGCTGTCAGGGATCGATTGGCAGCAGTAGATCAGGCATTCCTGCCTGATCAAAGAAGAGTTGATCTGTTTAGCCGCTGGATATTGTAGCGGCAAGTCGCTGCAAGCGTCTTTCTGGTGGCGACGGTTTGCGTTCTTTGGTCAGCCAGGAATGGCTGACCTACCGT
>JBBDLY010000163.1:0-5892 GCA_040878585.1 Pirellulales bacterium | reverse complement strand
CGAACATCGACGCCTCAGGCACCACCGGCGGCGGCGAAGTGCTCGTCGGCGGCGATCTCCGCGGCGGCAATCCTGAGATTGCCAACGCCCTGTCGGCTAAGATCGACGCCGCCAGCCAAGTGAACGTCGACAGCATCGAAAGCGGCAACGCCGGCCGGGCGATCTATTATGCGGAAGAGGCGACGGAATACTACGGCCACACCAGCGCCGCGGCGCGCGGGGCGACGGGGGATGGCGGGTTTATTGAGGTCTCCGGCCGCGACTTGGTGTTCAACGGCTCGGTCGATCTCTCCTCGGCGGCGGGCGAAGTTGGCAGCGTGCTGCTCGATCCGGCCGTTTTCAACGCCAACGCAAGCAACATCGTTGCACTCCGGAACGCCTGGGGATCGGGCCATCTGGTTATCGAGGCAGACAACCAGATTAATATCAAGGAGGATCTCTATCCGGCGATCAGCGGCAGCGAGATCATCGCGGGCAGCAGTAACAGCCTGACACTTCGCGAAGAAACGGGCGCCGGGGTCGACGGCGCCGTCAATATCCTGATCGATGCCACGGTTCGCAATGGCACCAACACAGGCAGCGTCGGCAGTCAGAGTTATCAAGCAGGAAACGGCAATTTCGCCATCAGTTCCAATGGCAGTATCCAAGGACGTTCGGTCGTTGAGATTCGGTCCGCCACCATCGACCTGCAGGGGCCGATTAATAACAACAATTCCCGCTATTTTACGGCCACCAACAATGCCGATATCGGCATCGGCACGGACGCCGTGGGAACCTGGCACCTAGATGACGACGAACTTGCACACATCACCACCAATAGTCATTTCAATCGCTTCCTAGGAAACGGTGATATCGACGTGAATATGACCACTGCCAATCCTTTCTTGGGATCGGTGCAGTTGTATACGCCAAGCTTTGACGTGACGTTGAACGAATTTCACGGGCGCAACTTGGATGTCTATGCGAAGAACCTCTCCATTCTCGGCCCGGTCACCGGCAGTGGCACGTTCTATTATCAGCAAGGCAGCGGTCGCACGCTCGGCATTGGAGACAACGCCATCGGCGACGTGCTGCTCGATCAGGATTCGATTGACCGCTTAAGTGGATTCAGCCAATTTTCGGTTGGCCAAAATAGTTCCTCGGGGACGGCACTCGATGTGCATGATGCCGATTTGTCGGCATTTACCTCCACCGACCTGCGGGGAAGCGAAATCACCATTGACGGCTTGACGGTAAATCAGAATCTCTACCTGAGCCACAATGGGCTGACCATCGTCTCACCGGTTACCAAGACAAGCAATGGCGGCACGCTGCAACTGAACAACAACTATGCGACCAATGTCGGCGTGGGCGCCGGCACCAGCGGCGACATCATCTATGAACAGGGCACGCTCTCCAATCTGGGGGCGTACAGCAGCATCTATATCTACTCGGGAGGTAACATGAACGTGAACGCCGATCTGTCGGCCTTCACAGGAAACACCCAACTGAATGCCCGCGAAATATACATTGCGAATCTGCAACTGGGAGGCTCCCAACTCTATCTCTATGCCGACGACTTGCACGTCACCGGCCCCGTTACGGGCACCGGAAACACCAGCCTCTATCTCTACCCTTCCCGTTCGACCTCCAGCAGCTATACGCTCGGCGATGGTCCTGCGGCGGACTGGGAGCTCGACCAGGACGAATTGGATCAGTTCTCCGGCTTCGGCTATCTCAGTGCCTACTTTTATTCCAGCAACAGCAGCCTGTATGTGAATGCCGACCTGACGGGAATGCTGTCGTCCAATGCCGCGGTCAGTTTGCGCGCCTTTGACATGACGGTCGAATCGCTCACCGTGCCTAATAATCTCGAACTCTACGCCAACACGATGGACATCCTGGCCGCCCCGGCGGCTGGTGTCACGACGCAGGGCTCCAACGCGCAAATCACGATCAGTCCCTATTCCTCCAGCAACAGCCTCGGCTTGGGCGATACGGCCACCGGCGTGTTAAAGCTGACGCAGGCGGATCTCGACCAACTTCACGGCTTTGGCCGCTACTACTTCTACACCTCCAACGACATCGACATCCGTAATGTCTCGCTCCCCGGTTCGTTGCAGGTCAGGCAAAATAACTCCAACAACACCTTGACCATCGACGGTCTGACCCTGACCGATCCCACCGACGCGCTCACTCTATTTTCCTCGGGCGAGATCGTCGGCCAGAATATCGCCGCTGGCGGCAATGTCAACGTACAAGGTAACAATGGCATCCGCGGCTTCGGGGGCAACCGCTTCGGCATCGATCGCCAGTTCGGCACCGGCTATACCCAATTCACCTCCAACGCGGGCGATATTTTTGTCGCCCTCGATAATGCGGAGGCTACCGCTTATACCAACGCATCCACCACGGATGGCTCCATCGACATCGTGGCGGATGGCTCCATTCGCTTTGGCAATATCAATGCCCGCAATCCTTCGATGAATCCGCAGATCGCCACCGTGAAACTGGGCACCACCGACGACGGTGACATCGAATTAAGCAGTAACGTGCAATCGGCCAGCGACATCACCATCGACTCCGCTGGCGGCATTACTGAGACCACGGGTGCGCCTTTGCTGGCACCCGGCGAGATCAGCTTGTTCGCCGTCCGCGACATCACGGGCAACGGCAGCGGCGGCTACTTCGATGTCCGTCCCGATTCCAAAATCAACGCCGCCACCAGCGGCCCCGGCAGCAACATCTGGCTGCAAACCTATTACAGCGGCGACCTGGTGCTGGGTGATATCAGCACCAACGACGGCACGCTGTATGCCAGGGCATTAGGCAACTACTACGTCTACGATTCGATGACGAACACCTATACCTATTACAACAGCAACGTCGATGCCCTAGGCACGATCAACACCGGCGGCGCGGAAATTGTCTCCCAGTACGGCGACGTGCTGATCACCACGCTCAATGCCAGCGGCGACGTGCTGATTCAGGCCGGTGAGGACATCACGGTGCGGGCGAATACCATTACGCTCACCGACGGTGCCAACATCACGATGCGGTCGATAGGCGATATCCACCTTAACGGCAGCGTCCAGAACGCCAGCGTCGCCGGCGGCGACGTCAACCTGATCGCCGGCTGGGACGGCACGACCGGGCTGGCCACGCCGTTTGACATGACCCCCTTCCTCGCCGCCGACGTCGCCACGACCACCATTTACGGCCGCAACGAAGGCAGCATCTTCATCGGCGACGGCACGCAGACTGAAGGTATCGCCGTTGGTAGCCGCAATGGGACAACGCATGCGTTTGCGTATGATTTGAACCTAACGGGTGGAATTAGCACCACCAGCCCTGCATTTGCCCAGCTCGGTTTCCAGGTCAATAGTGCAGGAGCCGCTTTCGAAGTAACCGGACCGATTTATGTCCATGCCCGCAACAACATTGCCGCCTCTGCCGGAGACTCTCCTTACAGCTACGCCCAGATAGGACATGTTGGCGCCGACCTCTTCCTAACCGACGTTGCAGCGACGGTTGATGCGGCCATTTCGATTGTTGCGGGAGGAGACATCCGCGTGGAGGCGGGAAGTGACGCCTTGGGAGACAGTGCCTATGCTCTCGTGGGGCATGGCGGTGCACTTGTTCATGGGGATTTCGGTGGCAACATTACAATCGAAGGTGCTGAAAGCTTAGTATTGGCGGGTGGCGGCGCTGGGGGCAATTTCGCGAAAGTCGGCAATGGCAGCTACAACGGCTCCGGTTCCTCGGATGGAAATATTACCATTCGTAATATCGCAGACATTGAGCTGCTGGCAGGCATCGGTGCCATCAGTTACGCCCAGATTGGAAATGGTGGTGCCCTATTCGATGGCGAACACGGCGGCAATATCTCGCTGGAATCCGTTACCAATCTCACGCTTCATGCAAATGGCGATGGCGCCTATGCGCAGGTCGGTAACGGTGGCGTCGTCACCTCGGGAAACATGACCGGCGACGTTTTCATCGATCTCCCAGGCGACCTCGTGATTCACGGGGGCGACGGTCAGTACGCGTATAGCCAGATCGGTCATGGCGATGGCTTGTTTGACGATGCAAATACTACGGTCGCCACCGGCACCCGCATGGGCGATATCGACATCCGCGTCGCAGGTGAGACGAGCCTCGTCAACGGTACGCAGCCCGATACGCGCTGGCTGATCGGCCACCGCTCGGCTACGCCGAACGCCATCAGCAACGCCGACGTCACGCTGATCACCGGCACGCTCGACTACGATGCCGACAACCCCAGCTCGCAGGTCACGCTCAACCAGGACTTCGCCGACAAGATGGAGGCCAATTTGGCCGGCGGGCATGTGACGATCGGCGCGACCAACGGCACGCCCGGCGCAAGCGGCGGCATGGTGGTCGACGGCGCGTTCCTATACGACAGCCCCAACCACCTCAGCTTCCTGTCGACCACCGACGTCCGCTTCAACGCCAGCGTGCAGAATAGCAATGCCACCGGCGGCGACGTGAACCTGGTCGCCGGCTGGGACGGAATGAGTGGTGTGGTCAACCCGCTCGACTCACTCGACTTCGGGCCATTTGCCCCCACCGACTTCCTGACGGAAGACGTGGAAGATACCGATCTGTTCGGCAACGACGACGGCAGCATCTTCATCGGCGACGGGACGCAGGCATCCGGTGTTGCCGTCGGCAGCGCCTTCGGTGGCACCAATGCGTTTGGTCACGATCTGGTGTTGCGCGGCAGTGATACCGCGTCGGCCTACGCCCAGTTGGGGTTCCAACACACGACTGGCGGCAGGCCAGACTCCAATGGGTACTACGCAGCAGGAGACATCCAGGTTGGCTTGACCGGTCAACTGACTGCACTCGCCGGCCGAGGCTCAACGGCATACGTACAATTGGGTCATGGTGGAAATCAGGCGAGCGCTGGCGGCAATTTCAACTATCGAGGTTCGATCACCATTGCCAGCAACGAGGATATAAGCTTTGCCGGAGGCGACGGCTTCCGAGCTTATGCCCAGTTGGGCCATGGCGGTGTATTTGCGCTAGGTAGTCATCAGGGTGACATCTCCATCGCCACAGGTGGCGACCTGATATTGTTAGCCAGTTCCGCTACGGATTCCTACGTTCAGCTAGGTCACGGCGGCCATTACGCAGACGGCAATCACAGTGGCGATATCGATGTCGTTGTGGCAGGCGATTTGAGAATCACTGGCGGAGGTGGTCACGCTTATGCACAGCTAGGGCATGGCGGGCATGAGGCGGATGGTTCGATGGCCGGTGACATTGATCTGTTAGTGTCGGGCAGCTTGACCTTGTTGGGAAGGAACGCGTCGGATAGCTATGCCCTGATCGGCCACGGTGACGAGCCTGGAGACGGTGATGCGGGACACCAGGTTTCGGGCAACGTAACGCTGAGCGTCGGCGAAGGGGCTAGTCTGACCAACGCCTTCATCGGACACCTGATCGATCCCAACGGAACCTACACCAGCGGCAATACCCACATCGCCGTCGGCACTGCCAACTATGCCGGCAGCAATACGACCGATGCGCTCATCAGCGATTCACGCAGCCAGATCACCAGCGCCCCGGACGGCGAACTGCGCCTCTACCTGCCGCGGCGCAGCAGCTTCCAGATGGCCGACGGCGCTACGCTCAACGGCACCGACGTCAACACCTTCAACGACTTTACGCCGTTCCCCAACGAGCAAGGCGGGCATCAGCCGTTTGAAGGCGGCTACATTGCCGCCAACGACCCCGACGGTAATTTCGCCTTCTACTACTCTCTGATCGAACTTTGGGTTCAAGCCGGTAGCGGATCGACCGTTTATGGTGAACCAACCACCGACCCCGGTTGGATCGTCACCAACGAGGTGCTCAGCGAGGCAGAACTTGCCAGCCTGGGACTGT
>JBBDLY010000162.1:0-5920 GCA_040878585.1 Pirellulales bacterium | reverse complement strand
ATCCTCGCTCTAGTGGCATAGGAATTCCAGTTTGTGGCACTAGCGGCCGGTTTTTTGGCGCTAACCGGGGGCTAGCGCCCTTCGGCTGATGTTTGATGCCGATTTTTCAAAGCCTCTGAGCAGTCCGCGGCCAAACCGACCTGGCGAGACTCCTGCATTGTCGTTTGCCTCCCCTCGGTTACCATAATGGAGGCGCCATGACTGAGTGGCTGTGAAAATATTGACTTGAAACATGGGGTTGCCACCACCACATCAGCCGCACCGCGCTAGCGGCCGGTTTCTCAGCGCTAACCGGGGGCTATCGCCCTCCGGCTGATGTAGGATGTCGATTTTTTCACAACGCCTGACGACTGACGCCCCATGATTTGGGCTTCACTTTCCTGACTGGATCGATTCTCATGCAAACTGTTCTACGCTGCGCGGCGCTGTTGGGTGTTTGCTGGATGTTCGGCTGCGACGAGCCGGCACGCACCACCGAGCAACCTCCGCCGGGCGCGGCCACGACGCCCAGCAGTGACTCGCCGAAAGCCGCCGCCGGTGGTCCGTGGAAAAACGCCGCCGATTGGCCACGATTCCTTGGCCCCACTTCCGACGGCAAATCGCCCGAGGTCGGTCTGGTCGCCGCCCCGCTGGCGGACGTTGCGATCCAGTTCGAGTTGCCTATGGGCGAAGGGTACGCCACGGTTGCCGTTAGCGACGGCAAATTGTTCGCCTTCGACCGCGTCGACGACTTGGCCCGACTCCGCTGCCTCGACGCCCGCAGTGGCGAGCAGCATTGGGAGTTCACCTACGAAACCGACTACCGCGACCTGTACGGCTACGATGGCGGTCCCCGCGCCCAGCCGGTGGTCGACGGCTCGCGAGTCTACATCTACGGCGCCGAAGGGATGCTGCATTGCCTCGATACGGCCCACGGTCGACCAGTGTGGAAGAAGCATGTAAGTCGCGAGTACGACGTGGTGCAGAATTTCTTTGGCGTCGGCAGTTGTCCCTTC
Organism: Pirellulales bacterium; assembly: GCA_040878585.1. Classification (GTDB taxonomy): domain Bacteria; phylum Planctomycetota; class Planctomycetia; order Pirellulales; family UBA7805; genus JBBDLY01. Next base: position 4,925 of record JBBDLY010000162.1, on the reverse strand, counting down.
GTATATGAAGACCTGCTGATCGTGATGGTCGGCGGCAGCGACAAGGCAAGCCTAAAGTTGCCTCCAGGAGCGCTCGATCGGGTGCGCGGCAACGGCAGCGGCCTGGTGGCGTTCGACAAACAGACGGGCGAGCAGCGGTGGCGTCTCAGCGACGAGTTGGCCAGCTACAGCTCGCCAGTCGTCTTTCCGATCAACGGCCGACCGGTCGGCCTGGCTTTCATGCGGGGCGGTCTGCTCGCCTTCAATCCGCGCAGTGGAAGGCAGCATTTTTTCTTTGCCTGGCAGAGTTCCAAACTGGAGAGTGTCAACGCCAGCAACCCGGTGGTGGTTGGCGACCAGGTGTTTGTATCGGAGACCTACGGTCCCGGCGCCGCGTTGCTGAAGATCACCGCCGACGGTTACAAGGTACTCTGGCAGGACGACCCCCGCGAGCGGCGACGGGCGATGCAGACGCATTGGAACACAGCGATTCATGTCGATGGCTATCTGTACGGTTCCAGTGGCCGGCATCGCGGCGATGCGGAGTTGCGGTGCATCGAGTGGGCCACTGGAAAAGTGCAGTGGAGTCAGCCGGGCCTGACCCGCAGTTCGCTACTGTATGTCGACGGCTGCTTTATCTGCCTGGGCGAGGACGGCAAGCTTTATCAGGTGCAGGCCACGCCAGAAGAGTACCATGCCCAACCCGCTCGGCTGCGCAATGCCAACGGCGACAAGCTGGCCGCGGGAGAAACATCCCTGACAGAACCAGCCTGGGCGGCGCCGGTGCTGTCCCACGGGCTGCTGTATCTCCGCGGTCGCGACAAGTTGATTTGCCTGCCACTGGCGGCACAATCCAAACAAGCGCGTTCACCGGCTGCCGATTGACCGACACGCGGATAGGTCGAACGTTGCTGATCGCTGACAGCTAACGATGTGCCATCAATCAGCTAAGTCCTTCGTCGACAATTGGAACTTGTGACGGAGCAACCTGTCGCTCGTGTGCTTCAATGCGCCGCTGCAGAAGGACCGACCCGGCGGCGGCGGTTGCCAGCGGCACCGCGCCGAGCACCGGAATGAACTGCATCAGCATCACGACGGATCCCAAGCCGAGATTGTGGGGACGATTCCGCTTGCAATACCGCCGCCGCTGTCCGCGACGCTGTCCGCGCAAACTGAGCGGATAGGTGAGGTACTCTAGGCCGAAAATCGCCCAGTTCCAATAAGTGCTGCCGACCAGCGCCACCGGCGGCCCGACGAGCGGAATGAATCCAAACAACAGGAATCCCACGTTGACCACGATCAGCTCCGCTACGCTGACGGCCGTGTCGACTGCTTCGGCTAAAATGGAGATGCTTTGCAATTCCTCGCGCGGCATGCCGAGCAGCACTTCGACCTCCTCGGCCAGCCGGCCGTAGAAGTAACCGCAAAGGATGCCGGAGAGGATCATGTAGGTGATGAGCGTCACGCCCAACGCCAAGACAACCAAGATCAGCACCGCGCCAATTTCGAGCAGCCAACCGAGCCACGCCGTCCAAGCTCCCCAGCCTTCGTGAAACCAGGGATGCACCGAATGGATAAACCACACGGTCAGCCCGAACAGCATGGCGAGCACCAGCATGGTGATCAACAAATTGAACACGATCGGGATCACGGCGTATTTCCACAGCCGCGGCGTACCGTTCATCAGCCGCCATCCCCAGAAAGGCGACTTCGCTCCTTCTACGAAGCGGCTCAGGCGTGTGGCCGGCCAGGGTGTATCCAGCAGGTGCGCGAGATGCGAGGTGGAATCGTTCATGAGGCGTTTTCTGGACCGGTTGTAGCGAATGCCGCGATTGTCATTGCCATTCAGCGGCGCAGGGCAACCATGAACTATAATTGAGCGCTCCAATCTTGTCGCCGGTTCGCGCGGGACAAAAGTTCGGACCGATCGGCGTCGCCGCCAGTTGCCTGTAGCCGCCATGCCCAACACTTCCGCCGCCGCCGCAACGTCGCCTGGGGATGGTTCACCCGGCGTCGATTCCATGACGGGCGATTCCGCGATGGTGGAGCGGCGGCAAGCGGTGCTGCTGGACGTCGCCCGGCGAGCCAACGCCGCGGCCGAGGCGTGGCCCCTCGCCGAGCAGGCGGTGATCGCCGCCTGCGGTGCGTTGGACCTTTCCTGCTACGGGTTTGCGCGATGCTCGGACGACTTGCCAGGGGAAATCAATCTGCGGTTTGCGGAACTTGGGGCCGCGACCGGCGCCGTTGAAGTGCGTTGCACGACCGAGCCGGACCGGTCGGCAATCGGCTATGCGTTGCACACCGCTCGCCCGCTGGCGGTGGCCGACTTGGACGAGGAACTGCGATTTTCCGATCCGTTGCTGTGCCGCCGCTCGATTCGCAGCGCGCTGATCAGCCCCCTGATGCACGAGTCCGAAAAGTATGGCGTGATAGCCGTATTTGGCCGCCAGCCGCACGACTTCCAGATCGACGACGTCTGCTTCTTCGAACTGCTGACGCGGCTGATTTCCTCGGCGCTGGCCACCGGTGACGCCAAGAACGAGTTGAAAGCGCAGCGTCAACTGACCGACAAGATGCTGGAGACGACCGAGGCGTTAGTGGTGCGGCTTTCGCCTCGGCTGCGGATCCAATCAGTCAATCGAGCCTTTGCCGAGACGAGCGGCTTCGACCCCGACGAGATGGAGGACCGCAGTCTGTCGTCCGCGGTGTTGGACAACGACGATCTCCCATTGGTGAAGCACGCCTTCGATCGCATCCGCCACGGCGAGGAGAACGTGAAGTTTGAAAGCGGCCTGCTGACCAAGGGGGGCGAATTGCGACAGATCGCCTGGTCGTACACCTCGCTCACTCGCAGTGACGGCGTGGTGGAATCGCTGATTGGCACCGGCGTCGACATTACCGATCAGTGCCAAGCACTGGCCCGCTTGGAACAAGTGGAACGGATCGCTCGCGCGGCGACGCAACGGTTGAACGAACTGCAGGACGAGGTTCACCGTCGCGAAGCGACCGTCGCCGAGTCGGCCGACAACGAGACAGACGCCGAACAATCGGCGGACGCGGTCGAGCGTCGCAGCAAGCTGCGCGTACCGTTCCCGAGGATGCAGGAGATTGCCCCGATCATCGACGGTAAACTGCCCGACCAGAGCCGCTTTCTCGAGGTTCGTTGCCACGACATCTCCGCCGGGGGCTTTTCGTTCTTCCTGCCCAACAAGCCGGACTTCGAGGAACTGGTGGTCGCCTTGGGCGATGGGGGACAACGCAAATACTTCTCCGCCCGCGTGTTGCATGTGCAAGCGGCGGAACTTGACGGCCGCCGCATGAAGCTCGTCGGCTGTGAGTACGCGAGCCGCCTGGAATTGATTTCCAACAGCGAGCAGGGAGACTATTTTGTAGTGATCAACGGGTAGACGACGGCGCGCCTTTTTCCATTCGCCGCAGAGCGACTACGAAGCGGTTTCCATTGCCTTGCGGCGCGGGGCGGATAGTTCCGGCGCCGAGAGCCACACGACCAGCCGTTCGAGCTGCATCCGCCCGAGTTGTTCGCGGCTGGCGTAGTCCTTCAGCGCCAAATCGACTTCCTGCAACATCGCCGGCAGTCGCTTGGCGCGCTGTCGGCCGAGGTTCTTGAGCCGCTGGACGTTTTGCTCCACGTTGTACACTTTCGCGTTGCGAAGCGCCTGCACAAGCGACAACCGCTGCCGGCGCTGTTCGGCAATCTCGATCTCGTTGGTTGCGATCACCAGCTTGCGCAGATTGCTTGTCAGCGCCGCCAGGATCGGGATCGGGTGTTCGCCGGACGCCAGCAGGCGATCCAGCTCCACCAGCGCTTCGGCGGTGCGGCGGTCGAGGGCCGCGTCGAGGATGTTCCAAATCGACTGCGTCCGCCAATTGCCGCACTGCTTTCGGATCAGTTCCGGGGTGACGCGGTTGTCGGCCGCGGCGTGTTGCAATTTGACCAACTGTTGGTGCAGCAGGCCCAACTCCTCGCCGACCATTTCGATCAGTAGATCCCCCGCCCCGGCCGCCAGCTTCAGCCCCTGCCGTTTAGCGAGAAACTGGATCCATTTGCGCAGTTCGGCGGCGGGGCTTTTGCCCAAGGCGCAGCGAATCTGCAAGCCATTCTTGTCGAATGCTTTGTAGAGTTTGGTCGTGGCCGCCCATTGGCCGACCATTAGAACTAGTACGCCGCTCCGGGAGGGCTGTTCGACGTACCGTTCCAACTGGCGGCGATGTTCGGAAACAAACTTGTCGGCGTCCTCGATCACCACCAGTTGCCGCCCGTCGCCAAACAGCGAGGCGGTACTCAGCTCGGCGACCACGTCGCGCCAAGCGGTTTCTTCGCCATTAAGCTTCGACAAGGCGAATTCGCGGGTATCTTCCGGCAACGCCTGATCGCGCAGCGCCAGCAGAACCTCGTGCTTGGCCCAGCCTTCATTGCCGAAGACCGCGCAGATCGGCTCGATTGCCACGGCTTGCGGCTTTTCCAGGTATTCCAGCGCGCTGATCGTGCCCATGTCCGGCGAGTTCCGTCGGGATGAAAACACGCATTATACTGCCAACCGGCCCTCCGTGCAGCCGTGTAGCTCGGTGGCGCCGGATCAAGGATCCCAGTTCGGCCATGGCGGCTGCGGCTGCATCGGTTGCGTGACCGGCGGATAGGGCGCCTGATGGCTGGGTGGATAAAGTTGCTCTGAAGGAGGCGATGGCTGAAAGCCGGGATCGAAGCCGGGAAGCGGCTGCTCAGCGTAGTAATCGGGCTGAAACTCCGGCTGATTGCCCAAGTTGAAGCCGCTGGCCGTGCCGGGCAGCACCAGATGCGGATCGTTGCCGAACGTTTCGTTCACCTTGTGCAGGTAAGGGCCAAGTACGTCATGGATCTCCGCCGGGGCCAAGGTGTCGGCCTTGTCGATCAAATGGGCGATGGCCCGCCCCGAACTGCTGTCGAG
>JBBDLY010000161.1:0-1151 GCA_040878585.1 Pirellulales bacterium | reverse complement strand
CTCAAGTTCTTTCACGGCGAGACGGGCGAGCTAATCGGCGCGATCGTGGTGCCGAGCATCGTGCTGCTGGTGCTGTTCTTGATGCCGCTGATCGGCCGCTTCAAGGTGGGGCATTGGCTGAACGTGGCGTATTTGGTGTTCATCATCGCCGCCGCCGGCGTGCTGACCGCCCTGGCCGTGCGGGAGGACTATGTCGCCGCCTGGGTGGACGAGGCCGAATACGCCGACGTGGTCGAAGTTCAGGAGTCGATCGCGGTCGATTTGCGCAAGAACGGCCCGCTGAGCAAGTACGCCGCCAAGCCGATTGACGAACAAATCGAAGCGTATTTCGACGGAGACATGGACCAAACCACCGCCATGCGCGACCGGTTCGACGATTACGCGGCATGGCGTAAATCGCACGAACATCTAAAAACGATGCACGAGGCGGAGGCGGCCGGCCAGCGGGCAGTGGAATTGGCCGAAAACGGCGTGCCCGCCGAGGGCGCGCTGGCGCTGGTGCGGCGCGATCCTCTTTCACAAGGGCCAAAGCTGTTCCGCCAGTATTGCGCAAGTTGCCACGACCACACCAACGCCGAAGGGCACGGCATCTCCCAACCGCGGCCGATCAACTACCCCCGCGACGCGCAAGGCAACGTCACCAGCGAACGGCATCAGCCCAACGGCGGGCCGAATTTGTACCGTTTCGGCAGCCGGCCGTGGATCGCCGGGCTGCTCGATCCGGAACAGATCGCCGCCATCCATCTCGACAAGGAAACGTGGCTCGTCGAAGACGCCCCCTACTACGGCAACACGGCCCACGACGGTGGCGACATGGTGGGGTTTGTCCAGGATACGCTGGCCGACTTGGACGAAGACGAGCAACGCGAGTTGGCGCAGTTGGTCGCGGCGCTCAGCGCCGAGGCGCAACTGCCGTATCAGGCTGAAGCGGACCAGCAAGCGGCGGCCGACGGCACGCTAGAGGCGGGACGCGAGGCGTTGGTCGGCATCTTCTCCTGTACCGATTGCCACACCTTCCGCGACGAAGAGGTCGGCGACGCCCCGCTGTTGACCGGCTACGCCTCGCGGCAGTGGACGATCGACTTCATCCGCAACCCGGACCACTTCGATTTCTACAACGGCAACAACGACCGCATGCCGGCCTTCGCCCC
>JBBDLY010000160.1:0-1153 GCA_040878585.1 Pirellulales bacterium | reverse complement strand
GTCGCGCAGATCAAGCGCAACAAGCGGAGCGTTACCGGGCAGTTCCTCTCCGGCAAACAAAAGATCGAGATCCCCGCCGAACGCCGCGCTGGCAACGGCCACGCGCTCAAGGTGGTCGGCGCCGCGCAGAACAACCTCAAGCAGATCGACGTCGAGATTCCGCTCGGCAAGCTGGTTTGCGTGACCGGTGTGAGCGGCAGCGGCAAGAGCAGCCTGGTCAACGATATTCTGATTCCAGCCTTGCGGCGCGATCTTAACGGCGGCGAGAGCGAGCCGGGCGAGCATGAGCGGATCGACGGCTTGGAGCATCTCGACAAGATGATCGCCATCGACCAGTCGCCGATCGGCCGCACGCCGCGGAGCAATCCGGCCACCTACATCAAGGTGTTCGACGAAATCCGCAAACTCTACACGCAACTGTCCGAGTCGAAGAAGCGGGGCTATCCGCCCGGCCGGTTCAGCTTCAACGTCAGCGGCGGCCGTTGCGAGGCGTGCGAGGGGAACGGCTCGAACAAGCTGGCGATGGACTTTCTGGCCGATGTGTGGGTCACTTGCCCGATCTGCGGCGGGCATCGCTTCAACCGCGAGACACTGCAAGTCCGCTACAAGGGCAAGTCGATCGCCGACGTGCTGGAGATGGACGTGCAGCAGGCGCTCGCCCACTTCGAGAACGTGCCCAAGATCGCCGACAAGCTGCAAACGCTGCACGACGTGGGACTCGACTACATCAAGCTCGGCCAGCCGTCGCCGACGCTTTCGGGCGGCGAGGCGCAGCGGATCAAACTGGCCCGCGAACTGGTCAAGAAGAACACCGGCCAAACGCTCTACCTGCTCGACGAACCGACCACCGGCCTGCACTTCGCCGATATCAAGATGCTGCTGAAGGTGCTGCACGGCTTTGTCGACAGCGGCAATACGGTGCTGGTGGTGGAGCACAACCTCGACGTGGTGAAGACGGCCGACTGGATCATCGACCTGGGTCCTGAAGGGGGGGACGAAGGGGGCGAGATCGTCGCCGTCGGCACGCCGGAGGAAGTGGCCGATTTTGCCGACTCGTACACCGGCCAGACGCTAGCGCCGATGTTGGCCGGCGAGATTTCGGCGGTCGCCAAGAAGTTTAACGCCAACCGCCGCAAGATGTCCGCCGCGCCTC
>JBBDLY010000159.1:0-5939 GCA_040878585.1 Pirellulales bacterium | reverse complement strand
AATTGCGGATCGTGCGGATTGATGCGGGCCAGTTCGTTGGCGAAGATCTCGGCCCGGTCGAGCACCCCCCGCGACAGATAAAACATCATTAGGGCTTGCATCGTTTGGGGATCGGAGCGATTCAGCTTGTAGGCTTGCAGTAAGGCGCGTTCGGCCTGGGCCGTTTTTTCGAGCGATTGCAGCGCCAACCCGTAGTTGTAGAACGCCCTGGCGTACTCGGGCAGGGCTTCAGTCGCCTGCTTCAGATGGCCGGTCGCTTCCTCCAGGCGGTCTGGGTTCTCCGCCAGCAGCAGGCCGAGTGAATAGTGCGCCTGGCCGACGGTTGCCGCGTCGACGCCGGTTGGCTGCTCGCCGATCACTTCGCGCAACAGTTTCTCGGCCTCTTCGTTGTTTTCCCGCTGATTGTAGAGCACCGCCAGATTGAACTTGGCGGGGATGAAACGAGGGTCGACCCGCAAGGCATTCTGATAGCTCTCGATGGCCGCCTCGGCGTCGCCCAAGTTGGAACGGATCACGCCAATGTTCAAGTGCGCGCCGGGCTGATCGGCGTCGGCCTGTTGTCCGGCGAGGTATTCATCGAGCACGATTTTAAGACGCGCCTGCACGTCGCCGTCGAGTTGATCGTAAACCACCGACAGTGCCCGCGCCGCTTCGGTGCGGACCAGGCGGACCGGATCGTCCAGCAACGGCTGCAACACGCGAGTCAGTTCATTGGCCGGCGGCTGCAGGTCGGCGAACGTGCTCACGGCGGTCGACCGCAGCAGCGGATCGTCGGATTCTATGCCCGCCGCCGCGGCAGCGAGACTTTGCGGCGTGGGATGGCGGCTCAATTGATTGAGCGCGCTGGCTCGGATGAAGGGGGTCAGCGTGCGATTATTGAAGACGTCGAGCAAGGCCGGCTCGGCGTCGTCGGCACCTTTCCAGGACTTGTCGAGCGCGTAGGCGTGATGCGGCCGACGTTCCTGCGGCTTGCCGTACCATTTGAAGAACGCCTCTGCCATCTCCTGGTCCACCTTGGCAATCGTCGCCTGCGCCTGCTCGTCGCCGCGGGCCGCCTCGGTGAGCACGTCCTCGTAACGCGGCTCGCCGAGCGCCTTTTCTCCTTGCACATGGCATCGAGAGCAGGCATTGGGGGTGCCGATGTCGACCGAGATATCGGGACGCGGCACCCGCAGGCTGTGGTCCCGCCGCGGATCGACCACCATGTAATGCCGCGCCGGCATGTGGCACTCCACGCAACTCGCCCCTTCGCTGCCGGGCGTGTGATGATGATGCGCCGGCGTGTCGTACTTGCCGGCCGGATGCTGGTGGCAATCGGTGCAGAGCTTGTTCCCCTCGAACTTCAGTTCCAACGAATGCGGATTGTGGCAATCGGTGCAGCGGATTTTGTGCTGGTACATCTTGCTTTGCTGGAACGATCCGTAGACGTAATCCTCGTCGAGCACCTGCCCATCGGCGTGGTAGATGTTCTCTTCGATCAACGTCAGCCCGTAGTGATCGTAATACTCGTCCGCCCCGTGATGCCCTGGATGGACGTTGCGGCGGCGGGAGTGGCACTTGGCGCACGACTGCAATTCCTGATGATGATCGTCCGATTTCAGATTCGGCAGTCCATAGCCATGCCGCCGATCCCAAAACGGCGACTTCGACTCGGCCAGTTCCACATGCACGCTGCCCGGGCCGTGGCAGGTCTCGCAACTGACGTTGAATTCCTTGAACGTGGTATGGAACGAATCGGTTTCGAAGTCGTAGTTCTTCTTCAGATCGGTCGCATGGCACTCGGCGCACATGTGGTTCCAGTTCGACATGCGGCTGGTCCAATGGAGCGGATCATCGGCGTCGAGCTTTTCATCCACGTCGGGCGGACCGTGATAGAACCACCGTCGCCGTTCGGTGTCCCAGCTTTCTCGGAGCACCTGCACGCGGCCGTCGGGAAACTCGACCATGTACTGCTGCAGCGGCTCGTAGCCGATCACATACTTGACTTCAAAGTCGTCCATCGCGCCGTCCGGTCCTTCCGTATGGATGAAGAACTTGCCGTCGCGGCGGAACATGCGGGCGCTGACGCCGTGGTACTCCAGCGTCGCATCGTCGAAATCGGCCCGCACGGTTTGTTCGCTCGCCAGATCCTGCGCCCGGTCGTGATGCGAACCGACCCACTCCTGATACTGCTGCTGGTGACACTCGGCGCACTTGTTGCGACCGACGTAATACGGTTCGACTTTCGCCGGCAGTCCCAACAGGTAGTAATCGCCGGCCATCACGAAAACCGCGATCAGACCGACCGCGACCGCGGCGAATGCGAGACGACTAAGCCAAAAACCCATGCGAGGCGCTTCCGGTGCGAACAATCAGGCGGGAGAAATGCGTCGGTAGACTTGCAAGTATACCGGATCGCGGCGACTTACGCATCCTATACATGGTTGCCGCCGGCCGGCCGGATCGGACTGAACTTCAGCCGGAATCGCTGTTCGCCCGCCTGCGAGGCGAAGTTGACAACCGCCGCGCGGCGGTCCCCCTCGCCATGCAGCGCCTTGATCTTGCCCAGTCCGTACTCAGGGTGGGTGACCACCATGCCGATGCGAAATACATCGATGGGTACGGGATTGCCCGTCGAGGTTGCCTGCCCGGCGGCGGCCAATTCGGCGGCCGTCTTGATCGGCGGCAGTTCTGGTTTGTCTCGTCGTCCGGCGGTTGCGCTCAGCCGCTGGTCGTAGGCCGACTCCAGTTCGGCCGCCTCGGCCGCGACCTGGTCGCGCACTTGGCGAATCTCCTCGCGATGCTGCGCGTACTCGCTGGCGTAGGGGTCGATCTCGTCGAACCGCGACCGGCGCGGCGCGGTGTCTCCCTGCATCTCATCCAGCGGCAGCTCGTTGGTGAAGGAACTGGGAATGGTCATCCGCCGCGTGCCGCGGAACTCGCGATACTCGGCGCTGGAGAGCTGCAATTCTTCCTCCGCCCGTGTCATACCGACGAACAGCAGCCGGCGTTCCTCCTCGAGTTGGCCGGGATCCTCCAGACTCCGTTCATGCGGCAGCAGCTTCTCCTCGAAGGCGATAATGTAAACCACCGGAAACTCCAGTCCCTTCGAGGCGTGCAGTGTCATCAGCGTCACGCGGTCGCTTTCCCCCTCGAAGGCGTCGGTGTCGGCCACTAGCGACGTCTCCTCAAGAAAACCTTCCAGATCGCCCTGGCCGCCGCTGCGTTGGTCGTATTCGCGGGCGACGGTCAGCAACTCCTCGATGTTGGCCAGCCGTTCCTGGTCTTCCTCATTGCCGGAGTCGTTCAACATGGCGTGGTAATCCGACTCGCTCAGCACGGTGCCGATAATCTCCTCCACATCGGCGGCCGCCTTGAGCGAGACGCGATCGATCATCGACACGAACTTCGCCACGGCCACGGCGCTCCGTTTGGCCAGCGGCTCGATCATGCCGCTTTCGCGAGCGGCGTCGAGTAGTGACAGGCCGTAGCGGGCGGCGTGGTCGCCGATCAACTGGATCGTCTTGCGGCCGATGCCTCGCGGCGGCAGGTTGATCACCCGCAGCAGGGCGACGTCGTCGCGGGGGTTGTTGATCAGTTGCAAATAGGCCAACACATCCTTGATTTCGCGGCGCTGAAAGAACTCCAGCCCGTTGACCATTTGATAGGGGATGTTGCGATCGCGCAGCGCGAATTCGATCTGCCGCGAGAGGGCGTTCGTGCGATACAGAATGGCGAAGTCGCGCGCCGCACGGCGGCCCTCGTCGAGATCCTCGCGGATGCGCTCGGCGATCATCTCGGCCTCCGCCCGATTGTTCGGATACCGCAGGAGGCGAACCGGCTGCCCTTCGTCGTTGTCGGTGAACAGTTGCTTCTGCTTACGGCGGGTGTTGTGCCCGATCAGTTTATCGGCGGCTCGCAGGATGCTCTTGGTGCTGCGATAGTTCTGCTCCAGTCGCACGACCGTAACGTCGGGAAAGTCCTTTTCGAAACCGAGAATGTTGTTGATGTTCGCCCCCCGCCAGCCGAAGATCGACTGGTCCGGATCGCCGGTGACCGCCAAATTCTGGTAGTTCCGCGACAAGCCATGCACGATCGCGTATTGCGGAAAGTTGGTGTCCTGATATTCGTCCACCAGGATGTAACGGTAACGCTCGTCCAGTTCCTCGCGAATCTCCTCATGATCCCGCAGCAACATCGCCATGTGGACGAGCAGATCGTCGAAGTCCACGGCGTTGGCCGCCAGCAGCCGCTTTTGGTATTCGGGATAAACGCGCGCCACCACCTGCCCGATCGCGCTGCTAGCATTCGGTTGGTAATTCTCCGCCGTCATCAGGTCGTTCTTGGCCGCGCTGATGCGTTGCAGCACTTGCTCCGGCGTGAAGTGGGTCAGCTCGACGTCCAGCCGCTCCAGCGTGTTGCGCATCAGCCGCAGGCTGTCTCCGGTGTCGTAGATGGTATAGTTCTCGCTCAATCCAACCAGCGGGGCGTAGCGACGCAACGTGCGGGCGCAGAAGCGATGGAACGTGCCGACCCACACCGGCTGGGCAGGGGCCAGGATCTGCAGCCGCGACTTCATCTCGTCGGCCGCCTTATTCGTAAAGGTAAGCGCCAGGATGCTGCGCGGGGCGATGCCTAGTTCCTTCAAGTGCGCAATGCGATGCGTAACGACGCGGGTTTTACCGCTGCCGGGGCCTGCGATGATCAGCAGCGGCCCGTCGACGTGCTGCACCGCCTGGTGCTGCGCTTCGGTAAGTTGTGCCGAGGAGTATTCCAAGATCTTGATGCGTGGGTTCGAGTAACAAGTGTTTATGCGAATGCCTTCACTATATCGCACCAGGACAAAATCGTTGAGCGGCGCGGCGTGGAATGCTAGCATTCGCGGAAAAAATATTGCCTCTTTGGACGGAATTTGGTTCCAAAAGCGGAAACAGTTGGTATACTTCTGCGATACTACGCGGCGCGACGATGCGCCGTTTCGAATTGGCCAGTCAATTTTTATAAGGGAGGGATCCCCATGACGCGCATTCCGCTGCCTGTTGGTGATGGGATTGGACAGAGTCTCAACGAACGCTTGGACATGAGCACCGCCGAGATTGGGCTTACCGTCCGCACGACGAACTGCCTGGAGGAACGTGGCATCTTTACGGTCGGCGATCTGCTGAACTGCTCGCCCGACGACCTGCTGAGCATCTCGAACTTCGGTGAAAAGACGCTTGGCGAAGTGTACGACGCCCTCGAAAGCATCGGCTTCCATCGGAAGTCGAAACGAGTCGCCCTCGCCGCATAAGCCAATGCAGGTTCTCCTCACGGAGAATCGGGCCGTTCACGGCGGGCCTGCCATGTACATCGCTGCATGGCAGGCCCCGCTTTTTTGCCGCCGCAGCGCAGAGCATATTTTTCCAAGACTTCGTCTTGCGGTATCGGGCGGATGGTGGTTTTATACTGGGGAGCATCTATGCATCGCATTCCCCTTCGTCGCAGGAGCAATACCCATGGTTGATTCACAAGAGTCGAAACCGACCGCCGGCGGTCCCGAGGCGTCTCAGCGCCAGCAGGTTTCGCTGGACGACTCGCAAGCGGTCGCCAGCTATGCCAACTTATGCCGAGTAACCGGCACGCCCGAGGAACTGATCGTCGACTTCGGCATCAACGCCCAACCGTTCGGCAAGCCGACGGCGCCGATCAAGGTCACGCAACGACTGATCGTAAACTACTACACGGCCAAGCGACTGCTGGCCGCCCTGAACATGTCGATCCAACGGCACGAACAAGCCTTCGGCGTGCTGGAAACCGACGTGCAAAAACGGGTGCGGCATCGCGAAGAGTAACGCGATCCGGTCCGAAAGTTGAGTAGTCCCCAGAGGCGTACCGCGCGCCATGCCGGACAAAGCCATTCTATTTTGACTCAATTAGCCGGTCGAGTTCGGCTTTCAGCCGCGGCAGGATTTCGTCGTATT
>JBBDLY010000158.1:0-5956 GCA_040878585.1 Pirellulales bacterium | reverse complement strand
AGCGAATTTCCCGGCGGCCCTGGGGGAATGGGCTTGCCGGTAAACGAGAGAGTGACCGTGTTTCCACTCCCAGGTACCAGCACCGACACGGTTTGATTCGTCGAGTCTCCCACAACCTCCAGGTTGCTGGTGCGAAAGGTATAGGTCTTCTCGTCGGTGACGAACTGGCCAGTCCGCTTGTCGAGAAACAGCAGCGAGGTCTCGCGCACGCCCTTCCGCGGCTCGACGATGTGGCGTGAGAACACCAACACCGGCAGTTCGTGCGGTTGTTTGAGCATCAGGCCGAAATTGTCGATCTCGGCCGGCACGTGCCACAGTTTCTCACCGCCGGTGCGGCTGAATGCGTAGACACGACCGTTGATCAGCGGATTGTCATAACCGCCGGGGGCCGGCTGATAGTTTCGAGTGGGATCCCTTCGCTGCGGTGGTTGATTGGTGATCAGCAGGTAGCGGTCGTCGCACCGTTGCACGTAGATACCCATCAGCGACGGCTCTTGCTCGAGCTGCGCGTCGATGGTGACTTTACCCGTCGCAATGTCGATGAGTTGAAAATGCCCGTCCCGTTCCATCACGCCGATGGCGTCCTCCTCAATCAGATCGGCTTTGCAGTTCTGGTCGTACTGACGTTCCCAGAGGACTTCTTCCTCGCCGTCGGCGTTCCATGGATCGATCAGGCGGATGCGCCAGCCGTCGGATCGTTGCTGGGCGGTGAGGATGTTGCGGCCCACGGTGAGCCAGCGCTCGTTGACGTTGGGGACCGGATGATTGCGAGCGAGGACGTGGCCGTCGGCGGCCCGGATGACGATCGCCTTGTCGTTGTTGCGTTCGACGATCAGCAACACCTCCTCGTCGCCGAACAATTCGCCGCCGGCGGGAATATCGCGCCGCACCCAGTAGCGGTCGCCCGTGATCGGATTGACGCAGGAGAGTTCGCGATTGCGGATGTAGCACACGCCGTTGTCGGTCACCGGTCCAATCTGCGAGATCGGACTGCCGTACTGTTGCCGGGCCGAGTTGACCAGATTACGCGGGCCGGTAAAACCGCGCTGAATGATGACTTGCGTATGCGGCACTCCCGGAATCACTTGCGCGACGTCGTCCGACCAGACGATGGCGTCTTCATCCGTCCCGTCGGGGCGGGCGCGGAGCGTATCGATCGCCACCACCTGATAGCCGCTCGCCAAGAGCAGCAAATGACCGTCGCCCCGGGCGTAACTTAACGAGGGATTGAAGAAATAGCCGCGATAGTTTCCGGAATTTTGCAGCGAGACCGTCCAACGGTGCTTGCCTTCGTCGTCGAGTCCGACCACACTCTGTTGCCGCTGCTGATCGACCAGCACGGTATTGTCGGCCAGCAACGGATCGCGCTGTCCATACACCCGCAACCCGAAGGTTCGCTGATAGCTGACGTTTCGGCTTTCGGGCGTATCACCTTGGGCAACGTCGACGACACCGACTGGCCAGGAGCGACTCCGGTCGAGTCGTCGCCGCACTTCGCCGTCGGCGGGCAGGGCCTCCAACAATTCGCGGCCGGTTTGACCATCCAAAATCTGCGCGTCGGCCAATTCCGCTTCAATACGGCGGAAATAGTGTACCGCCATATCCTCGCGGCCCGCTTCGACCATCAGCAGTGCAATCCGCGCCAGTGCTTCGTTTTGCCATTGGACGTCGTCGCCGGCCAGCACGTCGCGCAGCAAGTAGTCGCGTTCCAGTAGCGTATCGCGTCCTCGGAGCATCGACGCCAGCCGCAACTTGAGCGGAGCGGTGGTCACATTGGCCCCGAAGAAATTGAGAAACCGCCTCACTTCATCCGGGGAGCCGGTTTCTAGAATCTGCTCCATCCGCTCGCTTACCTGACGATCGAACTCGTCACGCTGCTCGCTATCGAGTTGATCGCGCATGCCGGCCAGTCGGGTGCGGATCCAACGGTCGAGCCGCACCGAATGGGTCACGTCGAGCCTCTCCAACCCGTCGATAGGCCCCGCTTCGTCGGCCAGCCTGAGATACATCTCCAGCGCCTTGGCGGTCTCACCCGCCTTCTCCAGCCCCTCGGCCATGATTTTGCGATATTCCATTCGCTCGACCGGGTCGGTCAGCAGGTTCTCAATCTCCGCCGCGGATTCGCGACTGGCGGCGAAATCGTCGCGGAGACCGGCCATCACACTTTTGACAAGCATATCGCGTGCTTCCAGCATGCCGGCGCGTGCTTCCGTGGCCAGCAGTCGATCGTTGCCGGCCTCGCCTTGAGCCAACTGTTCCTCGTAGCGTTTATAACTGGCGCGGAACAGCGGGATGGCCGTGCCGTATTTGCCCCGTTCGATCAGGATCTCACCCTTGCGGGCCAACGCCCAAGGGTCTTGCTGGTCGTTGTCGAGCGAACTGGCGACGCGGCTCTCCAGCGTGTCGAGTTGATAGAACGTCTTCAGCTTGTCGATGCCTTGGGAGATGATCTCACCTCGGTAGCAGATCAGGTTGCCCGGAGGCGCCCCGTCATGACTGCGGGCGCGCTCCACGATCTTGCCGTTGGCCAGCGCAATCTTGATGACCTCGCCGCCATTGGCGCCCATGATCGGCAGGAAATAATGGTCGTCGGCGTAGAACCCTCGGCCGCTTACCGCGCCGCCGTCGGGCAGTTGGATCGGTCCCCAAGCAACCTTGCCCGATTCATCCAATTGCTGGGCCGAAATCGAGGTCCGCCCCACCACCACCGCGCGGTTGCCGTGGATGCAGGCGACGTACAGATTTTCGTCGCGCTGCTTGCTCCACAGCTTTTTGCCGTCCGAAAGATTGAGGCAGTGGATCTCGTCCGACTCCGTCGGTGTGATGACCACCTTTCCGCCGGAAATCGAGATGCTCGAATCGGCCCAAGAACCTGTCTTGGTTTGTCCGCTCGGATCGCGGCGTATCTGACCGAAGCCAGGTACGATGCGCATCCGCGGGTCGGCGATGTCGTTGTATTGATAGCCCCATAGCAACGCCCGGGTGGTGAGATCGACCGCCACGACGGCCCCGGCCGAGGTCGGGCAAACGAGCACTCCCTCGGCGAAGCTAGGCGTCGCTCCACCGCTGCGGCGAAACTCGTCAAACTGCGGCAGGCGCTGCACGACGGCCAATTGTTGTCGCCACAACAGTTCGCCCGTGGATGCTTCCAGCACGACGAGTTGAATACCGCTGTCGATTTCAGCGATCGCGTACAATTCGCCTTGCAACGGCAGCGGCGGTCCCAGGAAAATGGCACGCTCCAACTCCGGCACCGAACCGTTCGGTCCGCCAACCGCCCACTTTCGCTTGCCTTCGCTTCGCCAGATATCGTAAGCGGCCAGCGTACTTTGGCCCCCGGCGGTGGTCAGATGCCGCCGGCCGAAGCGGTCGACCGAAATGCTGTCGGACGAACTTTCCACCACGAACACCAACTCGCCGTCGCTGGCCAATGTGCCGTAGGTGGCGTCGGTGTACATCCGCTTGAACAGCTTTTCCTGCTTATGGTTTTCCCGCGAGCGCTGCTGAATGCTGGGATCCTGCTCGAAATCATCTTCGCTACCGACATGCCAGATCATCTTTCCGGTCGTGAAATCGAACGCGGCCAAGCTTTCGGGAGTCCGCATCAACACCACGTTGTGAACGGCCAGCGGATGCAGCGATGGCAGCGCGTCCATGCCGTTGCTCAGCAGTTGCTGTTGGCGTTCGGCGAGCATCGTCTCGATTTCCGGATCGTAGGTCACCCGTTGCGTCCACCGTGGCCGAGTCAGCAGCGGGCGACCGCCGTTGCTGGGAGCGGTTCGCGACGGATCGCCGCGGAACATGATCCAGTCGATCGTGGTGCCGGCGAGCAATTCGGTCGGTTCGCCGGCGGCGTCAGCCAACCATTGCAGAGCCTGTTCCTTGTTCTTGAAGAGCGAAACTTCCTCGCCCGCGATCTTGACCGTGCCCGCGCCGATCTGATCATGCAGTTTTACCAACACCTCTCGCGCGGCCGCGGGCTGGTCGCAACGCGCCCAGCAAGTGGCCAGCATCAGCGACAAGGCCGGCTCGAAGTCGGTTGCCGCAGATGTGTCGTAGACATGCTGAAAGCAAAGTGCCGCGGCCAGCGTCCGGCCGTGATCAAGATGATGGCGGCCCAAGAGCACCATTGCCTGGTAGCCCGCCTCGGTGTGGAAATATCGCCGGGCAACCTCCGCCACGTTGTTCACGTCGCCGGCCTCGGTTGCTTCGTCCAGCATTCGTCGCGCTTTCGTACCGTATTGCAACTCAAACGATTCGCGGGCGGCGACCGGTGCGTCGCCGATCATCCGCCGCGCCTCGCTCTTGAGGCTGCGGAACGTCTGGCCCTTGCCCTCGGGTCGGAAAAAGTAATCCTCCTTGGCTTCACTCAAAATGTAAGCAAGATCGACGACTGCGTCGCTATAACGCTCCTGCTTGAGCAATTCCGCCGCCGTTTCCAACCGCAGTCGCTCGCTCCGCTCGGCAGGCAAGAACACGCTGTTGGCGATATCGTCTTCCGCCTGAGGTGTTCCCACTACCACTTGGGCCATGGCAAACCCGTGCCACAGGCCGAGCACCGTCCCACAGTAGACAGCGAAAGAAAGCAGAATACGGAAAAGCGGCAAGCTCAAGTTAGTTCGCTCCATCGTATCGGTCGTCCCTTCATCGATTGTGACACTTGTCATCGCGTATTGCACTGCAGCGCTTATTGGACTGCGTACGGTTCGAGTGTTCCGCGTTCAAGTATTCCGTGTTCAAGCACCGGCACTACGGTGAATGGTCAGGTTCGCCCCGTTGCGGCGCAATTGCCTGATTCGTAACAACAATATTTAAGTGGCAAAACCGTCGCCGAGCCATGGATTGCGGATGGTTATGAGGTTGGTTGCCGCCGCTATCACAAAACTTTCCCGCTTCTTCAGAAAATGCCATCCGGTCCAGGCAACGCGGAGGGGGACAGGTCGGCGTTTCTCTGGCATCGTCTTGTGTCTAAGTCAATCGATCCAAGGCACTTAGATTATACGATGCGGTCTCCCGAAAGCCAAAAAGAGTGCCCGGAACGACACGCAGGACAACAAACGATTGTGGGCAGCGACGCGATCGCCGTCTGCCGCCACTGGGCACCTCGAGCCGCTCACTAAGCGGAAACGACCAATAGCAGGCCGGTTTCTGCTGCCCGAAGGTGAGCCGCGAGCCGCGAATCCGAGTTCAATCCGTGCTCTATTTGTCGCCTTCGGCCGTCTCTGGCAAGCTAAAAAGCCGTCTCATATTGGGAAAAACCTTGCTAAACAGGGGTGAAATCGCCCGAATCCCCTGTTTTTCCTTGTTTTTAAGCTATTTTTGGCCGTTCAGGGTTGCAATTTATGCTACGAAGTTCTTAAATCGTCCCGTCCTGCTTGCATGTGGCTTCCAGGACGGACGAAATCCAATTTACTCTACAGGGAGGGTTCTACTATGGCGAAAACTGCTGCGAAGAAGGCGCCGACCAAGACTGAAGTGCTCAACAACATTGCTGAGGCTTCCGGCGTCGGCAAGAAAGAGGTCCAAGCGGTCCTCGACGCGTTGACCGAAGAGATTCGCAAGAATCTCGGCAACCGTGGCCCGGGCGTGTTTGCGATCCCTGGTTTGGTGAAGATCGAAAAGAAGAAGGTTCCGGCCCAGAAGGCGATCCCCAACTGGACCAACCCCTTCACCAAAGAGGTCACAACCAAACCGGCCAAACCGGCGACCACCAAGATCAAGGTTCGCGCGCTGAAGAATCTCAAGGAGATGTAAGCCGCCCGCCTGGCGGAGTGCCATCTACCAATAGAAACAAGAAACCGCTCAACCGGGCCAGAACTTTAGGCCCGTGCGAGCGGTTTTTTGCTGCGCCAAGCCGTAGCATGGGACTGGGCTGCGTAAAAGGCGGCGATCTGGCTGAAGTTTACCCTGTTTTTGTTCCCGCCGTGGGAGACGGTAGCGGCTTAATGACGAATGT
>JBBDLY010000157.1:0-1157 GCA_040878585.1 Pirellulales bacterium | reverse complement strand
CCTGCATCCGGTTTCGGAGGTAACGATGATCTCTTTGTTTGAGCAAACCGAGGGAGCAGGAGACAACTGAGAATACTTTTCTTCGTTCTCTCTGTTCCCTCCTGTTCAAAATCCTGATTACATTGCCACCCTTAAAGCCCTGGGACCATGGTCCCGTCCATGCATTCATCGTAGCGGAACTCGCGGAGAGTTCCGCAGCCACTGAATTGATATGGATGCGTCGGAATTCTGGCGAGTTCCGCTACCGACGGACGGGACAATGGTCCTACGGTCCTCTGTCATCCATCGATGCAACGCGGTCAACGCACTAGCCCGTCAAACATTGCGGGCCTTCATTGCCGGGCTTGTTGACGTAGGTGCTCACTGCGTCGGCGTGCAGTGGAATCTCGTCCGGCAGTGGGCGGATCATGGCCGTCAGCGCCGCGGTGTCGGCGAACTGCGGGTCGAGCCAACGGGCGTAGTCTTCCGCCAGCAGGATCGCCGGCATGCGGTCGTGGTAGGCCGCCGCCGTGCGATTGGCGTCGGTAGTGATGATGGTGAAGCTTTCGATCGGCGGGCCGCCGTCGGGCGGTTCCCAGTATTCCCACAGCCCGGCCAAGGCGAACGGTTCGTGATCGGTCAGGTGGAAATGAATCGGCTGCTTCGGCTTGGTCCCCGCCCGCCATTCGTAATAGCCGTCTGCCGCCGCCAGGCAGCGGCGGCGCCGGAAGGCTGCCCGAAACGAAGGCTTCTCGGCAACCGTCTCTCCGCGAGCGTTGATCATCCGATTGCCAATCGCAGGATCCTTGGCCCAGGAGGGGATCAGCCCCCAGCGGAGAAACGCCAGCTCCCGCTCGGCCGCCGGATGTTCCGGCGACGCGGTCTCGCCGGTACCGCCGCCCCGCTGCGACGCGGCAACTTGTCGGATCATCGCCGCCTGCTGCGTGGGGGCAATGTTATACCGCGGGGTGTATTCGGTCGACGAGCCGGCATCGAACGGCAGGGCAAATTGCCGCACAAGCTGGTTCAACGGAGTTCTTAACGTGTACCGACCGCACATACGTGTTATGCTAAACCTCTGCCAAACATTCGCAATCTTAACTCGCAATCTTAATCTCAGTATTTCCAATTTCGATCTTGCGAACAAGTTGACAACTTCAATGATGGCGACGCAAGCT
>JBBDLY010000156.1:0-1158 GCA_040878585.1 Pirellulales bacterium | reverse complement strand
CCACAGACCACCTTCTACCCGATTATCGAATTCGCGCAAACCGCAGGCTGCACCCGGCTGTGCAGAGCGAGAAAAGCGCTCTTGAATCGATCCGTCGCAACTCGTTATTGTTTCACGGCTTTGCACCTTGCGCCGTGCCTCCGACGACAGCCTGATTGGCGGAACCGATACAATTCGCTCAACTCCTACAGCCGGCATTTCCGATGATGAGTTGCTGAAAGCGCTTGCCGCGGAAAAGATTGCCAAGTACCAACGCCAGCCGACCCAACAACGCCAAGGATTTAGCAGAATGGCCATCCACCCCACTGCCGTCGTTGATGAAAAGGCCCAGCTTGGCGCGGATGTCAAAATCGGGCCGTTCTGCGTTGTGGAAGAAGACGTTGTATTGGGAGACGGCTGCGTGCTCGAGGCCCGCGCGATCATCCGCAACGGCAGCCGCCTGGGATCGGAGAACCACCTGTTCGAGGGCGCCTTAGTCGGCGGCATGCCCCAGCATTTGCAAATTCCCCAGCGGATCGGCGGAGTGGTGCTTGGCAACGGCAACCAGATTCGCGAGAACGCGACCATCCACTGCGCATTGCACGAAGGACAGAACACAGTGATCGGCGACGGCAACATGATCATGGTCAACACCCATGTCGCGCACGACTGCGTGATCGGCAACAACACCGTGTTGATCAACAACACCATGGTCGCCGGCCATGTGGAAGTGGGCGATCGCGCCTACGTGGCGGGCGGTTCGGGCATTCAGCAGTTCCGTCGCGTGGGCCGCCTGGCGACCGTCGGCGGGCAGGCCCGAGTCACCAAGGACGTGCCACCGTTCGTAATGCTCGACGGCGTCAACTGCGCGGTGGTGGGCCTGAACAAGGTCGGTATCCGCCGAGCCGGCTACACGCCGCAAGAAATCAGCGAGATTCGCGAAGCCTACGACCTGATCTTTCGCAGCGGCCTGACCTGGAAAGAAGTTTGCCTGCGATTGCCGCGGGAATTCCCCCAAGGGCCGGCCGCGGAGTTCCACGCCTTTATCTCGGCCGGAGGCAAGTACGGCTTCGCCACGGAACGCCGCGTCCCCTCGCACGTCACCCTGCCGATGTCGCTGGCCAACGACGACGACCAGCGCCCCGAGCTACGCGTGCAAGCGGGCTGAGCCTGGGCCAT
>JBBDLY010000155.1:0-1176 GCA_040878585.1 Pirellulales bacterium | reverse complement strand
TCACCAGTTGCACGTCCTGGATAAGCAGCAGATCGTCGGGCGAGCTGATGCCGAACCCGCCGACCTCGGTCGGGCCGTAGTCACGCAGAAAAAGCAACTTGGCCCAAGCGGTCGGGCTGAAGCGGAGCATCGGGCTGGCCGGTTTCGGATTCTTCGCCGGAAGCGCTCTCTTGGTCTTCCTGTTGGTTTTCGTTGTCATGGCAATCGGTACACCTTTCATTGGAATCGAGACAGATTGAACAAAGTTTCTTTTCACAAGCGCAGCATTCGACGAGGCAACCGTGGCAGCACGGATCGTCGCACTGTTCGCAGCGGACGGCGCACTCGCTGCAATAAATCCCATCGCAGCGGACGCAACTGATATAACAATCGCCGCAGATCGACGTCTCGCACTTCTCGCACGACCAGCGCTCCGAATCGCTTACACTGCTGCCGCAGTCGTTGCAGGCAACCCCTTCCCAGTCGGAAAGCGAGACATAGGGGCTGCCCGAGTTGTAGTTTTGCAACAGATTGGCGACGATCACGAAGAAATCGAGCAGACGGCCTTGCCGCAAGGCGCCCCGGATCGCCGGGCGGCCCTCTCCCTCACAGACAGACTCATCCTGCACGTGCGGATGGGTCACGCCGTCGTTGCAGGCCGCCGGATGGGGATCCAGCGCGATCACCGAGTAACAGTAAGGATGTTGTTCACCCAGTTTGTCGAACTCCAGCAGTATCTTGAACGGTCCCAGATAAATACCCTCCAGCTCGATCGGTCCGGTCGTGACCGAGATCGTTTCGTGCCGCAGGTCGAACTCGACCTGCTCGAACTCTTCCTGCAACGCCACCAGATCGGCGACAATCTCCGAGATCGGGAGCTGTTGAGGTTGGATGGTCGGTTCGAGGGCGACACCGACGACCGCCAGTTCTCGCAGCAGTTCTTGGTACTGGACCTGAAAATCGTCTTTCAACCGGTGGGCGGCCAGATGCCAGTGTCGTTGTTGGGCCGCCTGCAACTTGCGTTGCAACTGTTGGCAGCGGCGCCAGGTCTCCTGGGGGAGAGGAATCTCCTCCACCTCCCGTGATTCTCCGGCAAGCTGCCCGCGAATCAGCGTGGCCACTTTGATCAGCAGTCGTTGGTGATGTGTCATCACATGGATGCTCCCGAGTAAAACTTGTTGAGAAGAAAGCCGCGGG
>JBBDLY010000154.1:0-6107 GCA_040878585.1 Pirellulales bacterium | reverse complement strand
GTAGTCGGACACGCCCGAGCAACCATAAAACATCCTTCCATGGAAGGCTGGAAGCTGCTGTTGGTGCAGTTCACGATGGCGGACGGTAAGTCGCCTGACGGCGATCCGATCCTGGCGGTCGACGCACTCGGCGCCGGAACCGGCGAACGGGTAATGCTCACCAGCGACGGCCGAGGCACTCGAGAGATGCTCGGCAGCGACACCACCCCAGTCCGCTGGAGCGTGCAGGGAATCGTGGATGCGTTTGAAGCGAAAAGCGGAAAACGGAAAGCTAACTGAAGTAAATGCGGAATGCGGAATGCGGAATGCGGAACTGCCTGACCCCTGACCCCTGACCCCTGACCCCTGACCTCTCAAACCTCAAACCTCAAACCTGACCCCTGACTCCCATGCGTATCGCCAAAGTCATCGGAACCGTCACGCTCGTCCGTTCGCATCCCTTGTTGCAGGGTGGATCGTATCGTTTGGCTGTTCCGATGTCGTTGGCCGAGATCGCCGACGACGCCGAACCCGCGGCCGAGCCGTTAGTCGTGTACGACGAACTTGGCTCGCGGGCCGGCGACAAGATCGCCTTAAGCGAAAGCCGCGAGGCGGCCATGCCGTTTTATCCTGAAGTCAAACCGATCGACGCGTATTGCGCGGCCCTGCTCGATGAGATTTACGTTGGCTAGCCGCCGGCTAGCGTCCGAACCCAACCAGTTGCCGCGGCCCGACGCCGCGACCCACCTCGAACCTGAAAACATCACCTCGCGAGGAAACGATGAAAAACGTCCATCAGATGAAGAAAGAGATCTGCGAGATCGGCGATCGCATTTACAAGCGAGGCTTCGCCGCCGCCAATGACGGCAACATCACCTACCGGGTGAGCGAGAACGAGGTGCTCTGCACGCCGACGCTGCACTGCAAGGGCTTTCTCAAGCCCGAGGACATCTGCACCATCGACATGCAAGGCAATCAAACGGCTGGCATCAAAAAACGTTCCAGCGAGGCGTTGTTGCACCTGGAGATCATGAAGGCCCGGCCCGATGTGAAGAGCGTGGTCCACTGCCACCCTCCGCATGCCACCGCCTTCGCCATCGCCCGCGAGCCGATCCCGCAGTGCGTGCTGCCCGAGGTGGAAGTGTTCCTAGGCGACGTGCCGATCACCAAGTACGAAACACCGGGCGGCAAGGAATTCGCCGCCACGATCTTGCCTTTTGTACACAAGACCAACGTCATCATCCTAGCCAATCATGGCACGGTCAGCTTTGGAGAGGATGTGGAGAAGGCGTATTGGTGGACCGAGATTCTCGACTCCTACTGCCGCATGTTGATGCTCGCCAAGAGCCTGGGCAACGTCCATTACCTCGGAGAGCAAAAGACGCAGGAACTGCTCGACCTGAAGCAAAAATGGGGGTGGACCGATCCGCGACTGAGCAAGGAGTACGAAGACTGCGACATCTGCGCCAACGACATCTTCCGTGAAAGCTGGAAAGACGCCGACGTCGAACGTCGCGCGTTTGCCGCACCGCCCCCCATTAAAGGCCCCAAACAAGCCGGCCCCGGCCAGCCGGGCGTTCGCGCAACCCACAACGGCCTCGGCGGCGGCGACCAAGAGGCCCTAATCCAGGAAATTACCGACCGCGTACTAGCAGCGCTTGGCAAGTAGGAAGTAGCAGGTTGCAAGTTGCAAGCAAATAACAAATAACAAATATCAAATATCAAATATCAAATAACATGTGTTCAGGCTGCTTGGTTCCATCCTCTGCCTGACGCCTGACCCCTGAAACCTGAAACCTGACCCCTGAAACCTGACAACGAGAGTACCATGAAAGTCAGCATTATCGGCGGCGGCGGACTAGTTGGCTCCTGCGCCGGCTTCGCCCTGCAGACCGGCAAGGTCGTTCGCGAGATCGCCTTGCTCGACGTCAATGCCGACCTGGCGGGCGGACAGGCGCTCGATCTGCTGCACGGCGGACCGAGCGTGGCGGATCAAGTCATTCGCTCCGGCGGCTACGAGCACATTCCAGATTGCGACGTCATTTGCATCACCGCCGGGCTGCGCCGCAAGCCGGACGAAAGCCGCCTCGATCTGATCAACCGCAACGTCGATCTGTTTCTCAAAATCCTCGAATCGATCGAGTCGGCCGGCTACAAGGACGACGCCATTGTGTTCGTGGTCTCCAACCCGGTCGACGTGTTGACCTACCTGGCGGCCGACCGACTCAAGTTGCCGATTGGGCAAGTTATTGGCCTCGGCACGCAGCTCGATACCATTCGTTTCCGCAGCCTGATCGCCCAGCAACTCAAAGCGGCGCCGACGCAGGTCAAGGCGTTGATTCTCGGCGAGCATGGCGACAGCATGGTGCCGATTTGGTCGAGCGCCACGATCGGCGGCCTGCCGTTGGACAAGTTTCCCGGCTGGACTCCAGTGCTGGCGACCGAACTGTTCACCCGCACCAAAGGCTCCGGCGCCGAAGTGATCAAAAAGAAGGGAGGCGCCGGCTTCGCGGTCGGCGTGGCCATTCAAGATGTGATTGAGGCAATCGCGCTGGACAAGCAATGCGTGCTGCCGGTCTCCAGCGTGCAGCAAGGCTGCTACGGCATTCGCGACGTCGCCTTAAGCGTGCCCACCGTAATCGGACGACAAGGCGTGGCGGCGACCTATGAAATCGACTTGTGGCCCAAGGAAGTCGCCGCCCTGCGAGCCAGCGGCAACGTGCTGCGGCAGACGGTCAACACGGTGCTGGAACGAATCGGAACGGCCAAGTAGTTCGTAGGATGGGACCATTGTCCCGTCCGGACCATAAGCGCTTTTTTCACGGACGGGACAATGGTCCCATCCTACGTAACATGCAAAAATCACTCGATCAAAAACTGGCCAACATCCACGCCGATCCGCACGGCGCTCGGGATTTTATTCTGGCCGACGCCAAGGATGCCGACATGGCGTTCGGCATCGCCGCGCCCGGCAAGTCGCCGGAGACGCACGCCAGCGAAGCCCGCGCCAAGACGTTGGCTGAATATCGCCAGCAGATTCGTCAGATCGCCGGCCAAGGACTGGTCGATATCGTCTTGATGTCGGCCCACACCAGCGCGCACCTGACGATCCAAGAGCGGCTGTTCGATCATAGCCACGTCACGCCGGCCGCCCGAGCGAACGACGCCACCGAAGTATTCGCCGTCCGCGGAGGTTACTACGCTACCGTCCCCTCGCGGCCGTTTCGCTCCGCCTCGCTCGATCACCTGCAATGCGGCCACCTCGATTGCACGCCCCAGGAGCGCACGCTCGGCGTGAATCTGGGACTGTATAGCGTAACCTTCAACAATCGTCTCGAAGACGATATGCGCACGCTCAACGAGTATCACGCCTTTCGCGAGGAAGCCGAACGGGTCGGCTTTCGGCACTTTCTGGAAGTCTTCGACCCGAACGATCCCCACGGACTCGATCCGCGGCGGGTGCCGGGCTTTGTCAACGATCACATCGCGCGCGGATTGGCGGGCGTGGCCCCGGCGGGCCGACCGGTCTTTCTGAAGATTGTTTATCACGGCCCCAAGTCGATGGAGGAGCTGGTTACCTACGATCCGCATCTGGTAGTCGGCGTGCTCGGCGGCAGCAGCGGCACCACCTACGACGCCTTCAAGCTGTTGGCCGAGGCAAAGAAATACGGCGCGCGGGCGGCGCTGTTCGGTCGCAAGATCAACAACTCCGAGTGCCAGCTTGCGTTCGTCAACTTTCTGCGGCTGATTGCCGATGGCGAAATCTCGCCGGAGGAGGCCGTGCCGGCCTATCATGCCGTGCTTGGCAAGTTAGGCATCCGCCCCTGGCGAGCCTTGGAGGAAGACACGCAACTGACCAGCCAAGTGATGAACTACGCCGGCAGCAGCGCCAGCGTTCCGGCCGGCGTGCCGGTTTCCGCCTCCAGCGGGTCGACCTCCGAAGCCAAGCCAAGCCAGCAGTCCAAGAAAAAGGACTGCGGGTGCGGCTGTGGTGGCGTCAACCCCCAAGCATGTCCGACGAATTCCGACGCAAAGTCCCCCTGGCCGGTGCTCGACAACGGCCAGCCCGACTTCGCCAGCATGACCCAGCAGCAGAAGCTGAAGTGGAATCAGCAGCAGCGCGACAAACTCTACGGCCGGTTCTAAACGTGGCTGGGGCTTCCAGCCCCAGTGAATCATCAAGTCTTCCAGCCTGCGCAAGTCACCCCGGCCAACTAACGTCGCACCGCGGCCAAAATCCGATCCACATTCGGCATCCGGCTTTGGCTCTCGTTCCGTACACCGTCGAAGTCGCCGCGAATTAGCTTCAAGGCCGTGCGTTCCTCGTTGATTTCGCCCGCGGTGCGAAAACCTAGGCGTCGAAACAGCGGCACCGGCGGACACCAGCCTTGCAAAGCGTGCTGAAGCAGAAAGGCGGTCACCGCGGCGGGCAAGATCAGCAACCGCCGATCAACAGTCGCTCCCAGGACGACGCCGGTCAATGCCAGCGACGCGGCATTTGCTTCCAGCAGCCGCTCAATGTCCCATTCCCGGTCCAGTTCCTTCAGCCGCTCGGCGATCTCCCGCGAGCCGCCGGCCGCCGACTCGTAAATGTTCAATTGCGTGTCCGAATGAATGCGGCGGTTATAGCGCGCGGGGGTATGTTGGGGCACGCGATCCACGGTAGTGGGCAACATGACGGTTCACTCCTGTTTGATGGATGATGGAATACCGCCTGATTCTCGGATGCAAATCGGATGCCATTACCCGCACTACAAAGCCAAATATCGCTCACTCCGCTAGGATCAAGGGGTCGAAGCACTTCTGCCGACGGAAGCAGCAATGAATCGCGAACTGCAAACCCTTCTCCCTCGGGGAGAAGGTGGCCGAAGGCCGGATGAGGGCGGTGGTGCTCGTTCGCTTTGCCTTTACCAAAGCCATGATGCCGGCATAGCCAACTGGCAGCGCACCCTCATCCGTCTGCTGCGCAGCCACCTTCTCCCTGAGGGAGAAGGGTTTTGCTTCAAACCGCTGAAGTGTCACGTGGGGTCGAAGGCCGGCAGCTCCTGTTCCTAGCCGCACATTTCGCCGACTTCGCGAATGTAGTCGAGCGCCTCTTCCACGTCAGGCGCCGGCACGCCTCGCTGGCGGCCGGCGCGGTCGCATTCGGCCAGCAGCATCAACTCCTCGAACCATTCGTGCGACGAGAGGCGTCGCGCGGCGCGAAAGCCGAGTTCCTTGGCAAGCAGTTTGCCGGCTTCCATGTGATGCTCAATCAGCCATGTGGTTCGCTCCGTGATGAACGACTCCAAAGCTTCCAACCCGGCCGCCACATGGTCGTGCTTGTCGATCGCCTTGCCAACGTCGTGCAGCAGCGCTGCCAGCAGAAACTCCTCGTCATACGGCAATTCGTCGCGGGCTAAGTCGAATACTTGCAAGCTGTGGTACAACGCGTCCCCTTCAGGATGCCACTTGGGGCTTTGCTTGACCGACTCCAACGGCAGCAGCAGCATCTCGTAAATCTGAAATCGGTCGACCTTCTGTTCCGCCTCCAGCACGGCCTGCTCGGTGTCGACCTCGGGGTACTCCTGCTTTAGAAACTGCTCGAGTTCGGCGATGCTCGCCCGCTCGATCGCCTTGCCGGTGATGGAACTCTTGAACACGTAATGCGCCTGATTGGCCGCGTACATGGTGATCTCGATCGGCCAGCGATCGCGGACATGAATATGCGTGAAGGTTCGTTCCTGGCCGTCCTTGCGAACCCGCTTTCGCTCGACGTCGAACGGTACGCCTTGTTGCTCGATGATCGCCGTGACCGCTTCCAGGCTGTCCGAGAAGACATGGATATCGATATCGCTGCCCCGCCGCACGTGGCCGGTCAGCGTGCTGCCGATCAACCGCGGGCGGAAGCTGCGCAGCAGCCGCATGAGATGCAAGGCGGCGAATCGCATCTCGCGAAGATTCTCCGTCCGCCGATCCCCCTCATAAAGCCGGGCGAACGACTGGATCTCGTCGCGGATTTCCGCGTTGCTCGGCAGATCGGCCGGCTTCACCCGGCCGCGATAGCAGCGACGGGCGGCCTTGATTTTGGCCCGCAAGTATTCGCTTTCCTGCCGCTGATACATCAGCCGGGCCGCTTCGTGGGCGAT
>JBBDLY010000153.1:0-1180 GCA_040878585.1 Pirellulales bacterium | reverse complement strand
ACAATTCGATGGGGCCATCGTGCTTGTTGCGGACCCCCTTCCAGTTGCCCCGCCGGGCCGCCTGGCCGAAGCCGCGCTCGTGGAATTCCCAGTACATGCCGCGGGTTTGCAGTTCGGGCTGGGGCCGGCCCAGCAGGCTGGCCGCGACGCTTACTCCGTCGAGCTTCTCCGGCGGGTCGGCGCCCGCCAATTCGGCCAGGGTCGGCAATACGTCGGCGAAGTACCAGGGATCGTCGTTGACCGTGTCGGCGCCTATCGTGCCGGGCCAACGGGCGATCATCACGACGCGAATGCCCCCTTCGTAGAGATCCCGTTTGCGGCCACGCAGCAAACCGGAACTGTCGAACAGGCCGTCGTAGCGGTTGGCCGCGCCGTTGTCGGAGCAGAAGAAGACCAGCGTTCGTTCATCGATTTTCAGCTCTCGCAGCAGGTCCAGCAGGCGGCCCATATCGCGGTCGACGCGGGTCAGCATCGACGCATACACTTGGGCCTGCCGTGGCCAATCGGCTTGTTCCGCGTAGGGTTCGAGTTCCGGGATTTGGAAGCGATCGTGAGGAACCGTGTACGGCAGGTACAGAAAGAACGGCTTTTCTCCGGCGGCGTGACGACGGACGAAGTCGAGCGCAAAATCGGTGAACAAATCGTGGACGTAATGCTTTTCCGTCTCGAAATTCGTGGTGGTGCCGCTATTGCCCGGCAGCGGCCTACGTTGCTCGTTGTGCCAGATGTACTTGGGATAATAGGAGTGCGCCCGCCGTTGGTTGAGCAGTCCCAGCCACTCGTCGAATCCTTGCCGGTTGGGAAGGCCCGCCGTGTTCGGTTCGCCCAGTCCCCACTTGCCGGTGACGCCGGTGGTGTAGCCCGCCTGCCGCAGCACCTCGGCCACGGTCACGTCCTCGTCGTTCAGCGGCACGCGAAAGCCGCCCCCGCCACCGGAACACTTCACGCCATTGGGTCCGCGAACCGACGACGCGTTGCCGCGAACGGTGGTGCGGCCGGTGTGCCGGCCGGTCATCAAGACGCTGCGGGCCGGCGCGCAGACGGGCGAACCGGAGTAGACGTTGGTGTAGCGCACGCCCTGGCGGGCCATGGAATCGACATTCGGCATGCGAATCTGCTTCTGGCCGTAGACGCCGACGTCTCCGTAGCCCATGTCGTCGACCATCACAAAGATCACATT
>JBBDLY010000152.1:0-1184 GCA_040878585.1 Pirellulales bacterium | reverse complement strand
CCCTCCTGCGCTGGATCTCTCCAGGCGGTCTTCATCATTTGGCGAAACAACAGGAGGTGCCACCATGAATCCAGTTACGGTGGAAACGGCGTTCATCAATGGGTCCGAGCGGTTGCTCGAACGCGGCAAGCAAAGTCTGGCCGGCGGCGACAGCAGTACCATGCGGGTATTGCCTTACGCGCTTCCGCTGGTCGCCGACCGTGCGTCGGGGTCCCACTTGTGGGATGTCGACGGCCACGAGTTTCTTGACATGAACATGGCCTATGGACCATTGCTGTTTGGTCATCGGCAACCGTTTGTTGTCGACGCCGTGATACGGCAGATTAGCGAACATGGCAGCCAACTTGGTTTCCCGACCGAGATCAGCATGAAAGTGGCCGAAAATGTCAAGCAATTGTTCCCAAGCATGGAGTTGATGCGATTCTCCAGTAGCGGGACGGAGGCGATTGTGTCGGCCTTGCGACTGGCCCGTTGCGCCACGGGCCGCTCGACGATTATCGCCTTCGAGGGGAATTATCACGGCTCAAGCGACGGCGCCTTCCATCGCTACCACGCTCCGCTGGAGCAACTGCCCGCTTGCGGTTTCGGACCGGCCATCCCCGGCACGATGGGAATGAACGGCGCTCCGCACGACCTGATTGTGTGCCGCGCCTACGACGTCGACGCCTTGCAGGATTGCGTCGAGACGCATGCCGATACCTTGGCCGGCATCATTCTCGAACCGGTGCAAGGCAACTGCGGCGTGATCGCGCCGCCGGAGGGGTTCCTGCACCTGCTCCGCGAGATCACGCTCGACTACGACGCGATGCTCATCTTCGACGAAGTGATCACCGGCATGCGGATTGCGCCGGGCGGCGCGCAACAAAAGTACGAGGTAACGCCCGACATTACCACCATCGCCAAGGTGCTCGGCGGGGGCTATCCGGGATCGGCGTTTGGCGCTTCGCGCGAATTGATGGAAGTGGTCGTCGATGGAACAATGTTCCATGGTGGCGTCTACTCGGGCAACGCCGCCTGCATGGCCGCCGCCAACGCCATGTTGGAGCGGATCATCGCCACCCAGCACCAAACGTATCCGTATCTCTACAACTTGACGGACAAGCTTGCCGCCGGCCTCCGCGAAGTATTCGCCCGCCGGGGCATTCCCTGCGTCGTGCAGCACGTCGGTCCGTTATTGTCGCTGT
>JBBDLY010000151.1:1523-6152 GCA_040878585.1 Pirellulales bacterium | reverse complement strand
CGGGCGACGATCTTGCTCGACGCGTCGGCCTCGATGAAGTACACCGGCGACTTGGCGGCTAAGACGGGAGGGCAGTCGCTGTCGAAGTTCCGCTACGCCCGCTACGTGGCCGCCGCCTTGACCTACTTGCTGATCAACCAGCAGGACGCCGTCGGCTTGGTGACCTACGACTCGGAAATTCGCGAATACCTGCCGCCACGGGCCAGTGCGCGGCACTTGCGGGTGATCCTGC
The DNA here is from genome assembly GCA_040878585.1 of Pirellulales bacterium. Taxonomy (GTDB): domain Bacteria; phylum Planctomycetota; class Planctomycetia; order Pirellulales; family UBA7805; genus JBBDLY01. The sequence continues at coordinate 5,920 of JBBDLY010000151.1, read as the reverse complement.
AATCGCTCAATGACCTGGAGCCGGGCAAGGACACTTCGTTGGCCCCCATCTTCCATGAGATTGCCGCCCGCATCCCGCGGCGCGGATTGGTGATCGTGATCAGCGACTTGTTCGACGATCCGGAAGAGCTGATCAAGGCGCTGCATCACTTCCGCTTCGCCAATCACGAAGTGGTGCTGATGCACGTGATGGCCGAGGAGGAACTGTCGTTTCCGTTCTCCAAGTTCAGCGAGTTCCGCGATCTGGAGGCGACCTACCCCATCGCCGAACTCGATCCTCAGTCGATCAAGGCAGCCTACCTGGAGCAGGTCAACGCATTCATTCAACGCATAGAGTTGGCCTGCGGGCAGATGATGGTCGACTACGTGCCGATGAACACCAAGGTGCCTTTTGAAGTCGCCTTAAGCGGGTTCCTGGCCAGCCGACAAGGAAAGGTTCGCTAGTATGACGTTCATTCAACCGCTGTTGCTCGCCGGCTTGGCGCTGATCTTCATTCCGATTTTGATCCACTTGTTCAATCGCCGCAAGGCGAAGGTGATCGAGTGGGGGGCGATGCGTTTTCTGGCCGGCTCCATGGTCAGCCGTCGCCGCCGTGTGCAGATCGAGGAACTCATTCTATTGGCCTTGCGATGCCTGTTGGTGGCGCTGCTGGTGCTGGCTGTTGCTCGGCCGTTCGTGCCGGTGGGCGCCTCGCTCGGCTGGATGCTGGTGCTGCCGGCGTTGCTGCTCGGCGCCATTATTCTGGCCGTCGGCACCGTGATGCTGAACAAGGGCTTGCCTCGACTAATTCTATTCTGCTCAGTGGCTGCGGTCGTGGGGTTGCTCGCCGTGGCGAGCCAATCCGAACGGGTGCGGCAGATGAAACTGTGGTCCGCCAAGGGAACCCAGGATGTCGCCATCGTGATCGACGGCTCGACCAGCATGTCGCTGGCCTCCGACGGACGCAGCAACTTCGACCGTGCGATCGAGGAAGCCCGCGCGGTCATCGACGGCTTGGAAGTGGGCGACGGCGTGAGCATCGTCTTGGCCGGCAGTACGCCGACGGCGGTGACCCCCTCGCCGCTGAGCGCCGGCGGCGAGTTGTCCGAACGCCTGCTGGAACTGAAACCGGTGGGCGGATCGATGTCGGTCGTCGACGCGCTCGATGTAGCCGCGGCAACACTCGCTCGCGGAGGCAACGCCGCCAAGAAGATCGTCCTACTTACCGACGGGCAGGCCGTCGGCTGGGACACCGAGAACGTCGCCCGTTGGGAGTACCTGCAAGAGACGCTCGATAAATTGTCGACCAAGCCGAAGGTCATTCTGCGCAACCTCACCTTGCCGCTGAATTACCGCAATGTGAGCGTCGCCTCGATCGAGCCGGCCCGCCGCATGATCGGCACCGATCGCGCGGTGGCGATTCGGGTACGGGTGGAGAATACCGGCACCGATACAATTGTTCCCGAAGGGGTCCGCTTGCAGATTGGCGAGCAGACCGCATTGACGGAAACCGTCGCGCCGATCGCGCCCGGCGCCAGCCAAGTGGTGGAGTTCCAGCATCAGTTCAGCGGCGGCGGTCCGCAGGTACTCAGCGCCCGCGTGCTGGTCAGCGACGACCTGCCAGGGGACGACGTCCGCAGTCGCGTGGTCAGCACCTTCGACTCGCTGCCGGTCCTGTTGGTCGACGGCAACGGAGCGTATCGAGCACGGGATCAGGCGACCACGTTCATCGAACTGGCACTGACGCCGCCGCCGGAGACGACTCGCGCCAATCGCCGTGGCGGAGATGCAACCGGGCCGGACGCGTTGCCGGTAGAGCCCACATTCGTCACCACCAAGGTGATTTCCGCGCCGGATTTTAACGATCGCGTGGCGCTGGAAGATTATCGCGTGGTGGTACTGGCCAACGTGGCCCGCCTGCCGGCGGACGTTTGCCAGCGGCTGACGGAGTTTGTCGAGCGGGGGGGCGGCCTGTTGATCGCCCCGGGCCGCGAAAGCGAACCGGAGTTCTACAACCAGTGGCGCTCGACCGCCGGAGGCCCGTTGCTGCCGGCGCAAATTGCCGAACGGATCACACTGGCGTACGACGCCGCCGCGAGCAAGCCTTCGTTGAGCACCTTCACGCACGCCGCGTTGAAGCGGTTCGCCGACGGCCCCACCGACTTGGGCGACGCCGCCTTCACCGGCTACTGGAAGATTCAACCGACTGCCGCCATCACAACCGCCACCGGCGGCAATCTAAGCAGTGGCGACCCGCTGCTGCTGGAGTCGGGCGTCGGTCGCGGGCGTGTGGCGCTGACGGCCGTGAGCCTCGACAACCAGGACGGCAACCTGCCCGCGCAGATGGCGTTCCTGCCGATGGTTCACGAACTGGTCTATCACCTCGCCTCGCCGATCCTGCCCGACATGAACGCCCAGTTGGCGAACGTGATCAACATCCGCCTGCCGCTGCCGTACACGGAAGCCGCGCCGGCAGAGGAAGCGGCCGAGGCCGACGGCGACGAGGAATCGGAACTGACCGCCAAGGTGATCGCTCCCAGCGGCAAGACGCGCGAAGCCGCCGTTGCCGTGGCCGATGGCTTCGTTACCGTGACCCTGCTCGGCGCGGCCGAAGCGGGGCTGTATCGCGTGAAGCTTCCGAAACCGTACCACGATTTGGTGCTCCGTGCGGACGGCTCGGCCGCCGGGGAATCCGACGCCTCGGAGGCCCGCACGGCGGCGACGATCGGCGTACCGATCGCCTTGACCACCTCCGCCGACGAGAGCCGCCTGATTCCCATGGGCGAAGTCGAAGAGGCGACCGCCGATCGGTTCACCGATTTCTTCGTGGCACACAACCGCGAGAACCTGGCCGCCGTGTTGCAGGGCGACGTGCCGGGCCAGGAACTTTGGAAACTGATGGCATTGGGTGCGTTGCTGGCGCTGCTGGGTGAGAATCTGGTGACCCGCTGGATCGGCAAGAATCGCAAAACGGGTAATACCGAAGCGGTGGACTTCACCAACGAGGGCCAGCGGATGACCAGCCGCCGCGCCGAAGCGAAGGGCCTGGTTGAAGCGGCCCGCTCGCGGCGCACCGCCAAACGCCGCGCCGCCGAAACGGTCGCGTCGAACAACTAACCGTCGAGAAGGACGAGAAGGATCAAACGATGAATCCGGAAGAAGTCGCACTGGGCGAAGGGGCGTTTCGGCCCGACATGATATCCGCCACGTGGCCCACCTCGGCGCTGTTTCTCTTGGCGTTGGCGCTGCTGGCCGCCTGGGTGACCTCGCACGTGGTGGCCCGCCGCATCGGCAGCGGCTGGATGGTTGAGCTGCCCATGCTGCTAGGACGAATGGTGCTGGGGACCGTCTGTTTGTGGACCATCTTTTCGCTGGCCAGCCGCATCACTAGTTTCGAGTTCGCCACGAATTGGTCGCTGTGGTTCATCGCTGCGATGTCGGCGATTTGCCTGGAGATCGTGCTCTCGCTATACATGTTGGAGCGAAAGATTGTCAGCCGCAAAGTGGGCCTGACGTTATTCTCGTTGCGTGTGGCGCTGGTGCTGCTGCTGGGCTTCATGTTGGCTCAGCCGGTGCTGACCAGTATCCTATCGCAGATCGAGGGGCGGATCGTGGCGATACTCGTTGACGATTCCGCCTCGATGGACGTGGTCGACACCCAGTTGACTGAGAGCGAAAAACTGCGGCTGGTGGAACTGCTCGATCCGAAGCTCGCCAAGCGACCCCACGCGCTGGACGACGCCGCCGACCGATTGCGCCCGATTCTCGCCAAGTTGCAGGCGGAATCCGCCGCGCTCGTGCCGTTGCGGGCGTTGGAGCAACAGGCCGCGCTCGCGCAGATTCGCACCCGCGGCGCCAAGTTGTCGGAATTGATCGCCGACGCTCGCGACGCGATCCAAAAGCCGTCGGACGACATTCGTGAACTGCTCGACGGCGAACTCAAACTCTCCGACTCCACGCGGGAAGGTCTCAAGGGCGTGCTGGCGCGGCTCGACGCCGAAAGCAAGCCGTCGCTGGAGGCGGTCGCCAAGAACGCGAAGGAACTGAACACGACCGAACCGGCCAACTTGGCCGCCGTCTTAAATAGGCTCGACCGTTCGCTCAATGATTTGAATGAGAAGCTGGTGATTGTGATTAACGAGTTGCCGGCGGCGGTGACGCTGGTCGACGCCGATTACTTCGCCTCGCTGCCCGATTATGTTCGTAATCAGATCGACGAAACAACTGGTCAAAGCCGAGCCGCGATCGCCAAAGCGGTGTTGCTGGGTAATGAGAAAGTCGGCAAGGGGCTGGCGGCTAAAATCCGAGACGACTACGAAGTGCGCATCTTTCGCTTCTCCTCCGAGGCGGCCCAAGTCGACGCCGACGCCTGGACCAAGTCCGACCTGAAGGATCTCGCGCAACTGCCGACTGGGCAA
>JBBDLY010000151.1:0-1423 GCA_040878585.1 Pirellulales bacterium | reverse complement strand
CGCCAAGCTCGACATCGTGGGCGACAACAATCGGCGGACGACCCGCATTTCGGTCACCGACGAGCGAATCAAGGTGTTGATCGTCGAGGCGCGGCCCCGTTATGAATTCCGCTACCTGCGCAACTTGCTGGCGGGGCGGGACAAGACCGTCAAGCTGCAATCATTGCTCCTGCAGCCGGACGAGATCGCCGAAATACCTCCGGCCGATGCGGTCCATGCCTCGGTCACCCGGGCCGCCAAGGACACCGAGGCGACGTTGCCGCCGGAGAACGAACAGGAGTGGATGAAATTCGACCTGATCGTACTCGGCGACGTCTCACCCGCTCAGTTGGGCGAGGGAACCGACGAGATTTTGCGCAAGTTCGTCGAACAGCGGGGCGGCACGCTCGTTGCGATCGCCGGTCCCAACTTCATGCCGCACGCCTATACCGAAACGGAACTGGCCGAAGTGCTGCCGATCGTGGTGGAACCGGTCGACGGGGCGCTGCTGCATGGTCCGGAGCCGTCGTTCGCCGTGTCGCTGACCACGGTCGGCCGCGACGATCCGATCACGCGGCAGTCGACCGAAGGAGACGACAACGTGGCGTTCTGGGATAATCTGCCGCCTCTCTACTGGCGGCATCCGGTGCTCGACGTAAAGCCCGGTGCCAAGGTGCTGGCCTACGCCACCACGCCGGAACAGGAGACAGAGTTCCAGCGTATCGAGGAAAACAACGAGGCGACCATCGAGGATCTGCTCGAACTGCGCCGCGCTCAGGAGCGCACCAACGCCTTGATCGTCACGCAGAATGTCGGTTCCGGCAAAGTGCTATGCATGGCGACCGACCGCACCTGGCGGCTCCGGTATCGCACGGGAGACAGGTACCATCACCGGCTTTGGGGCCAGATACTCCGCTGGGGTCAGCCCGAAAAGTTGCAGGCGGGAACCGATCTGGTCCGACTGGGAACGTCGCAAACATCGTACGGGCAGGACGACCCGGTCGTCGTCAGAGCGCGGATTGTCGACGAGGAATTTTCGCCGATCGAGGACGAGGAAGCGGCCGTTCACGTCTACCAGGGGAGCGAGTTGGTGCTCAGCCACAAGCTATCCTTCCTGCCCGACTCCGGAGGCCGCTACGAGGCCACCCTCGGCGAATTGCCGGGCGACGGTGGCGAGTATCGGATTGAGCTGCACAGCCCGCTGGCCCAGCCGTTGATCGAGAAGGAAAACGTAACAAAAGTGGAAACCGTGATCGACATCCAGTCGCGGGCGGCCACCTCGCGTGAGTTGGTCGAATTGACGACCGATCGCAACTTGCTGGCCAAACTGGCCGCCGACGGCGGTGGACGATTTGTGGAGATTAACCGGACCGGAGAATTGCTGGCAACTTTCCGGCAGCCGATCAACGACGAAGTTGAACAAGAGCGTTTCCGAATATGGGAT
>JBBDLY010000150.1:0-6178 GCA_040878585.1 Pirellulales bacterium | reverse complement strand
CGGCCTGGGTTACTGTCTGAGTCGTTAACCCAGGCGGGCGCTCGTTGTCCGCGGGCGGACAACGTAGCTTCGCCTGGGCTGTGTTGTGTTGCCCTTTCAGGGCAGACTACTTTCGACGCACGCGATTCACTAAAACTCAACAAACCAACATCTTAAAAGCTACACGACCTCCAAGGCGGCAGGGGTCTAGGTATAAAGGTCGTTTGCCAACTAGCGAACCAAACCCGTCCACCTGCCAGACACGCTGGCAGGGGTCTGAAATGTGGGTAATGGCAAGCCTCAGAGCCTGCAGGCCGGTCTACTCGGCCGCGGCGCGGGCGAGGTTTAGTTCCAGCAGTTTGGCCAACAGTTCGTCGTCGGGCAGATCGGCCGGCCAGCCGTAGGCGGCGGCGACCGCTTCGTCCAGTTTGCGGTGGACGTGCCCCAGCCAGGTCGGCCGCTCGTTGTAGAGGTTCGTCAGGGTCCGCTTCTTGAGCAGCCGCGGCGTTGTCACAAGCGGCGGAGCAAGCCCTCCCCTCCCCGCCACGTCTTGGGAGCGATTCTAGGCTAGCCGGCAGAACCAGTCCAGCGGCGCAAGCCTGGGTTGGGTGTCAGGTTTCAGGAAATGGTCTACACCGAATCTAGCTGAACCCTGAACCCTGAAACCTGAAACCTGAAACCTGAAACCTGAAACCTGAAAGCCTGAAACCTGAAAGCCTGAACGCCGCTCCTCCTACGCCGGCGCATCGAGACGCGTTGGCTGCTATAATGATCTCTCAACTGAAAACCTGGTTCGCCGCCGATGCGCGGCGGTCTTGCTTGCCGACAAAGGTGGAATCGTGATACGCAAACAGATACGCCAGCGCTCGGCGATGGCGTTGCCTGCGGCGATGGCCCTGCTGCCCATGGCGCTGGCGGCTGTGGGCATGTGGGCCGGAGGAACTTTGGCTGTCGCCGCCGAGGCGGTCCAGTTCAACCGCGACATCCGACCGCTGTTGTCGGGCGCTTGCTTTCATTGCCATGGGCCGGATGCGGCGCATCGGGAGGCCGATCTGCGGCTGGACGAAGCGGCAGGCGTGCAACTCGCGTTCGGCGACGGGAGCGACAGCGAGGCCTGGCTGCGGATTACCTCGGACGATCCCCACGAGCAAATGCCGCCGCCCGACTCCAACAAGCAGTTGCAACCGGCGGAGATCGCGCTGGTCAAGCAATGGATCGAGCAAGGGGCCGAGTATCAAGCGCATTGGTCGTTCGTCGCCCCGGCGCGGCCTCAGCCACCGGAGGTGAAACAGGCCGACTGGCCGCGCAACGAGATCGATCGGTTCGTGCTGTCTCGGCTGGAAAGCGAGAACCTCTCTCCATCGCCCGAGGCCGATCGCGCGACCCTGGCGCGGCGGCTTTATCTCGATTTGATCGGCTTGCCCCCCACGCCGGACGAGGTCGAGGCTTTTCTTGCCGACACGACGCCCGACGCCTACCAACGGCTGGTCGATCGGTTGTTGGCCGACAAGCATCATGGCGAGCGGATGGCGCTGCCGTGGCTCGACGCCGCCCGGCACGCCGACACCAACGGTTTCTCGATCGACGACCATCGCGACGTGTGGGCGTGGCGCGACTGGGTGATCAACGCCTACAACAACAACATGCCCTACGACCAGTTCATTACCGAGCAGTTGGCAGGCGACCTGCTGCCGCAAGCGACCGTGGAGCAACGGGTCGCCACCGGCTTTTTGCGAAACAGCATGAGCACGCACGAGGGGGGCACGCTGCCCGAAGAGTACCGGGTGATCTACCTGGCCGACAAGGTCGACACGGTCGCCACGGCGATGCTGGGGCTGACCATGCGCTGCGCGCAGTGCCACGACCACAAGTACGATCCGATCTCGCAGGAAGAATTCTATCGCTTTTATGCCTACTTCGACCGCGCGGTCGAGCATGGCAAGGGAGCCACCAATGCCAATACTGCTCCGACACTGGCGGTGGAACCGCTGATTGGCGATGCCGCTGCAATGCGCGACCGCTTGCAGCAACGGGTGGCGACGCTCAAGAGTTGGCAGCAGCGGCTTAGCGACAAGCAGGCGCGTGCCGCCCCCGAGGTGCAGGAGGCCTTCCGGTCGGACCTGGTGGCCAGCGGCATCGCCTTGAAGACGGTCAACACGGAAATAGGCGTATTGGAGAAAACAATCAAGGACGGTCGTGTCACCGCCATGGTGATGCAAGAACAGCCGCGGCCGTCGCCCACCTACTTGCTGATCCGCGGCGCCTACGACCAGCCCGACAAGAGCAAGCCGCTGACGCCGGGCACGCCCGCGGCCCTGCCGCCGCTGCCGGACGATGCGCCGCCGAACCGATTGGGATTGGCGAACTGGCTCACTCGGCCCGATCATCCGCTGACGGCGCGGGTGGCGGTCAATCGCTCTTGGCAGATGCTGTTCGGCAACGGGCTGGCGGGATCGGTCAACGACTTCGGCTCCCAAGTCGGGCCGCCGTCGCATCCGGAATTACTCGACTGGCTGGCGGTGGACTTTGTCGAGAACGGCTGGGATACCAAGCGCCTGATCAAACAAATGGTGATGAGCGCGACCTATCGCCAGGTGTCGTCCGCCTCGGCGGAATTGCTGGCTCGCGACCCAGGTAATCGCCTGCTGGCGCGAGGCGCCCGGTTCCGGCTTCCGGCGGAGTTGGTTCGCGACAATGCCTTGGCGATCAGCGGCCTGCTGGTCCGCGACGTCGGCGGACCGAGCGTCTATCCGCTGCAACCGAAAGGCTTGTGGGCCGAGGTCAGTCACTATGGTTACGAGCGGCCGTTCACTGCGCAGGTTTTCATTCCGGACACGGGCGAGGCGTTGCGGCGCCGCAGCATGTACACCTTCTGGAAGCGGACCAGTCCGCCGCCGTCACTGACCGCCCTCGACGCGCCGACCCGCGAGGTCTGCACGGTCGAGCGGTTGAGCACCAACACGCCGTTGCAGGCGCTGGTGTTGCTGAACGAGCCGCAGTTCGTGGACGCCGCCCGCGCGTTGGCTGCCGCCACGATCGACGCCGGGGGCGGGGACGATCAACAGCGCGTCGCCTTTGCATTCCGGCGGGCGACGCTCCGCGAGCCGAACTCCCGCGAGGCGGCCGTTCTGTTGGGCCGGCTGGCCGCGGCGCGACAGAAATATAGCGAACAGCCCGACGAGGCGGCGCGGTTGGCGGCGCCCGTCACGACCGAACCGTTCGAGGGACTCGACCCGATCGAGCACGCCGCCTGGACCGTCGTCTGCGGCGTGATTCTCAATCTTGATGAAACAATCAGCAAGGAATAGGGTGATGGATCCAAGAGACGAACTGGCGTTGCTGCTTACACGGCGCCAGCTTTTTAGTCGAGGTCGCAATGCGGTCGGCGCGGCCGCCTTGGCGTCGCTGCTCGGTCCGTCGGCTGTTGCTTCGGCGGCGGAAGGCGAGCCGCAAGGCGGGCTGCCCAACTTGCCGCACTTCGTTCCCCAGGCCAAGCGGGCGATCTACCTGTTTCAATCGGGCGGACCGAGTCACATCGATCTGTTCGACCACAAACCGCGGCTGGTGCAAGAGCATGGCAAGGAACTGCCCAAGGCGGTGATGGGCGACCAGCGCGTGACCGGGATGACCAGCGGTCAGGCTAAGTTTCTCTCCTGTGGCCCCATCCGGCCGCTGCAGCAGCACGGCGAGTGTGGGCGTTGGATCAGCGACCTGCTGCCGTATACCGCCAAGATCGTCGACGACATCTCGCTGCTTAAGGCGGTGCATACCGAGTCGATCAATCACGACCCCGGCATCACGGCGATCAACACCGGCAGCGAGCAAATCGGCCACGCCTCGCTCGGCGCGTGGCTCAGTTACGGCCTCGGTTCGGTGAATGCCGATCTGCCGGCCTACATGGTGTTGCTCAGCCAAGGCACCGGCAAGAACCCAGGCCAGCCGATCTTCTCGCGGCTGTGGGGAAGCGGCTACCTGCCGAGCAAGCATCAAGGCGTGCGGCTCCGCAGCGGCGCCAACCCGGTGCTCTACCTGGAGAATCCCCCAGGGATCGATCGTGAAATGCGGCGCGGGCAATTGGACGATCTGGCCGCACTGAACGCCGAGAAACTGACGATCAGCGGCGATCCGGAAATCGAAACCCGCATCGCGCAGTACGAGATGGCGTTCCGCATGCAAACCTCGGTGCCGGGGCTGATGGATCTCTCCGACGAGCCGGAGGAGGTGTTCGAGATGTACGGGCCGGAATCGCGCCAGCCGGGAACCTACGCGGCCAACTGCCTACTAGCCCGCCGCATGATGGAACGCGGCGTGCGGTTCGTGCAGTTGTTCCACCGCGGCTGGGACCAGCACAACGCGCTGCAGACGCACTTGCCGAACCAGTGCCGCGATACCGACCAGGCCTCGGCGGCGCTGGTGGCCGATCTGAAGCAACGCGGTCTGCTCGACGATACGCTCGTCGTGTGGGGGGGTGAATTCGGCCGCACCGCTTACAGCCAGGGAGCGCTCGGCTCCGGCCGCGATCATCATGGCCGCTGCTTCGCGATGTGGCTGGCCGGAGGCGGCATCCGGCCCGGCGTGGAGCATGGCGAGACCGACGAGTATGCGTACAACATCGTCTCCGGCGGCGTCCATACCAACGATCTGAACGCCACGATCTTGCACTGCCTGGGCGTTGACCACCAGCGCCTGACGTTTCGCTTTCAGGGGCTGGATCAGCGGCTGACGGGCGTCGAGAAGCGCTCGCCGATCCGCGAGATCTTGCGGTAACCGGCCGGTATTTCGGCTTATGTGCCGTTGAGCACGACTTCCAGCGGTCTGCTCGCGGCGGTCTCCGCCGGCTGAGGCGTCTTCTGATCGGCCAAGGCCGATTCGGCGCGTTCTACTAGTCCGGTAAGCGTGATTTCGTCGGTCGGGAAGGCGGCGGCGCCCACCCGTAGTTGAAAGCCGAGTTCGCGCTCCACGCGGGCGGCAATCAGTTGCGCCACCTTCATCGCCTGGGGATTGTCGGTCTCGGGAAGCAGCATGATGAACCGCCCTTCGTAGCTGGCCACGAGGTCGAAGTCTTGCACTTCGCATTGCAAAGTTTCGGCCAGCCGCACTTCGATGTACCGCTGAATCATCTCGCGGCGAACTTCCTCGATGAGCCGATCGGCCGACAGTTTGACCGACTCGGCGACGGGTTCCAAGGCGACGACCGCCAGCGGCCGGCCGAACTTTCGCGCGCGTCGCAGTTCTCGATACATGTCCACCTGTCCCACTTCAAGCGACTTGGGGCGAATCTGCCAACGGGCGGCGGCTACGTCGGCGGCGCTCTGCTCGAACCTGCGGACTTGCAGTGCGATGCGATGGGCGATTGCCACGGTAATCAACAGCGCCGCTGCTTCGGTCACGGTTAGTGTCAGGGAGGCGCCGGCCAGGTCGTACCCCAGCAACACTTTCAGACAGATCAGAATTCCCAGCGAAGCGCCGGAAAGCCAACCGAGCGTCGCCTTCCGCATGGGTGGGACGACCACGATGGCGACCGACAACAGGCCCGCCAAAACGTAGACGAACGAGGCGATGTTCACCGGTTCGTGAACCCGCTCCAGATTGAAGAATAAGGCCAGCCAAACCAGCAGCAGGGCGAGCCAGAATCGGAACTGCGTCATGGGAAACTCACTCGTATTGCCGTCGTTGTGTCGGTAGCGGCCACCGCCGCGCCGACGATCGCCCCAGATTCAGCAAGCGCCTCGCCGCGTGAACAGCACCGATACAGTCCGCAACATTATGGAGAGGTCGAGCCAGAAACTTTGTTGTTCGATATAGGCGACGTCCAGCGCCAGGCGTTCGTCGAAGTCCACTTCGGCTCGGCCGCTGATTTGCCACAGGCCGGTAATGCCGGGTAGCACCTCCAACCGCTCGGTATGCCACAGTTCGTAGGTATCCGAGGAGAACGATGTGGGACGCGGCCCCACGAAGCTCATTTCTCCACGCCACACGTTGAACAACTGCGGAAGCTCGTCGAGGCTCGTTTTGCGGAGGATGCGGCCAATCCGCGTGATCCGGGGGTCGTTGGTGATCTTAAAATCAGGCCAGGTCTGCTCGTTGAGGTGGGCATATTGCTGCTTCAGCTCTTCCGCGTTGACAACCATCGTGCGGAACTTGAGCATCCCGAAACGTCGCCCCCCCTTGCCGGTTCGCTGCTGCCTAAAGAGCACCG
>JBBDLY010000149.1:0-6185 GCA_040878585.1 Pirellulales bacterium | reverse complement strand
GAGCCGGTTCCGCGGTCTCATCCGGCTACTTGAAAGCAACAGCCGACTCAGCGCTGGTACGAGCGTCACGGCGACAATCAACGCGGCCACCAGCGAGAACGTCTTGGTCCAGGCCAGCGGCGCGAACAGCTTATAGTCGCGGCCAGTCAGCATGAACACGGGCAAGAAGCTGACCACGGTGGTCATCACGGCGGTCAGGACCGCCGGCGCTACTTCTTGGCTGGCTTCCTGGATCACCTGCAGGCGCCGCTTCAGGCCACCCGGTTTCCCCGCTTTTTCCCAGTCGGCCAGCCCGCCGTAGATGTTCTCGGAAACGATGATTCCCATATCGACCATCGTTCCAATGGCGATCGCGATGCCTGCCAGCGACATGATGTTGGCGTCGATGCCGAACAGGTTCATGGCAATAAACGCCATCAACACAGCCACCGGCAAGGTGAAGGCGACCACAACGCTCGCTCGCAGGTGAAGCAGGAACAACAGGATGACGAGCGCCGTAATCACCACCTGCTGTGCCAGCGCGGTGGTGAGCGTCGAGATCGTTTCGTTGATCAAGCCGGTACGGTCGTAAATGATGCGGATCTTGACGCCTTCAAGACTTGGTTCGAGTTGCTCGATCTTCTCCTTCACTCGATCGATCACTTGGCGCGGATTCTCGCCGAACCGCATGACGACCACGCCGCCGACCGCTTCGGTCCCGTTGAGATCGATCGCGCCGCGGCGGAACTCCGGCCCCAGTTGCACCCGTCCGAGATCCCGTATGCGCAGCGGAATGCCGTCGCGCGATTCAACGACCGTGTCTTCAATGTCCTCGATCGCATCGGCCGGTTCCTGGCCGGCGCCGAGGAAGCCGCGCCCCCGCACGATGTACTCCATGCCGCCGACTTCGACCGTCTTCGCGCCGACGTCGATATTGGATTTGCGGATCGCGCTGGTCACGCGATCGAGCGGCACCTTGTGAAACCGCAGTTTGTCCGGATTGATCTCGATCTGATACTGCCGCACGTAGCCCCCCACGCTGGCGACTTCGCTAACGCCGGGCACCGCTTGCAACTCGTACTTGACGACGTAATCTTGCAGGCTCCGCACTTCGGCCAGATTCAGCTCCGGCGGCGGCTCCAGCACGTAGTAGAGCACCTGCCCGAGGCCCGTCGCGTCGGGGCCTAAGGTGGGCACGACGCCGTCGGGCAGGCTGGCCGCCGCCGAGGAAAGCTGTTCGGCCACGCGCGAACGCGCCCAGTAGAACTCCACGTTATCCTCGAACGTGACCTGGACGAAGCTGTATCCGAACATGCTTTTGCCGCGAACCGATTCCGCTCCCGGCACGGCCAGCAGCGAAACCGATAGTGGGTACGTAACCTGATCCTCGACATCCTTGGGCGATCGGCCCGGCCAGGCGGTGAAGACGATCACCTGGTTCTCGCCGATATTGGGAATGGCGTCGATCGGCACGCGTTGCGTGCTGTACCAGCCAAAGCCGATGACCGCCATCGTCAACACGGCAACGATCAACGGTTCCTTGATACAGAAAGCGGTCAGGGCGCGAAGCATCGACTAAGCTCCCTTCTCGTTCTGTTGCACAGCGTCGCCGGGCTGTTCTTGCTCGTCCACCTCGCTGGGCGAGGAGGCGTCGGGATCCAGCGTATGGACCAGTTCGCCGCACCGCAGCATCTCGCTGCCGAAGTACGGATTGATCAGCCGGTCGTTGTCTTGTAGCCAGTCTCCTTCGCCCTGCGGGACCATGGGGCAGAAAAAGTGATAGTACGGCTGTTCGGCGTCGGCGCCGCGAAGGCGCGTCGCCAGATACAACACGTCGTGGCTGATCGGCTTGAAGGCCAATCGCGCGGCCTTCAACTCCATGTGATGCAGGTGCGCCGCTTGCTCTGCGATATTGCCAAGACGCTTGCGATCCTCCGCAGTCAACGCCTCGGTCGAAGCCAATTCACCGGCTAGCTTTGCCAGCGACTGGGCGTCCGGGGCTGCCGGCTGTTCGTCCGCGCCCAACGTTTGCTGAATCCTGAAGTAAGCCGCATAAAGTTCCTCTAGCTTTGTACCTGCTGGTTCCGCCAGTTCCTCCATGGGGACGGAATCGAATTCCAGCGGGGTGTTGCGATACTTTGGCTGGCCTCCGCCAGTTGCCTTGGTCGGATCGAGCAGGCTTGGCTTGCCCTCCAACTGCATTTGCGAGTCGATCAGAAAATTGCCGGCGGTAGCGACTTCCTCGCCCGGCTTCACGCCCGATAGGACCACCACCTGATCGCGGAGAATCGGTCCCAGTTCGATGTCGCGCAGCTCGAATCGGCCCGGTTCGGTTTCCACGTACACAACCGCATGATCCCCCGCCATCAACACCGCCGAACGGGGCACCGTAATAGCGAGCGGGCGCTCGACCGGCGTATCGCTGTATCCATAGCGCGACGTGGGGACCAGCTTCATGCCGCAGATCGGGCAATCGCCCGGCTCGTCGCGAATCACCTGGGGGTGCATCGGGCTGATCCACTTGCCGGCCAGTCCTTCGTCGTAGACCTCGTTGCGCGGACCGATCGGCACGTTAATGGTTGCTTGGGCGTAATCGCCGGGCCGTAGTTTTCCGTCGTCATTGCGAAGTTCCACTCGCACGCCGACCGTTCGCGTCGAGGCCGCCACGGTGGGGTCGATAAAGGCGACGCGTCCCGTTCTCTTCTGGCCAGGCAGCGATGGCAACTCCGCTTCCACCTGTTGTCCGAACCGCATCCGCGCCGCATCCTCGGGATATAGCTCCAGCATCAGCCAGACCGTCGATAGTTCGGCAATACGGTAGATCGGCTCTCCTGCGGTGATGTACTGTCCGTCCTGAACAAGCTTGTCCGTGACGGTTCCGCCGATCGGACTATAGATCGTCAGCCGAGATTGTGCGTTACCGGACGACTCCAACTCGGCGAGCTGCTCGTTCGTCATGCCCAACTCGATCAACTTCTGCCGGCTATTGGTCACCATCTTCTCTTGAACTTGCCGCACCGACGCCAGCGTGGAGTCGGTCATTTGTCTGAAGGTACGGGACGATTGAAGATATTCCACTTGCGCCGAGTACAGTTGCGGACTGTAGATGACCGCCAAATGATCCCCCTTGTCGACCACCACCCCCGTATAGTCGGCAAACAGCCGCTCAACGCGACCGTCCACATAGGCGGCAATGGTCGCCTGACGGCTCTCGTCGATTTGAATGGCGCCGATCGTGCGGAGCTGCTTGACGACCGGCTCCTCACGGACGGTGGCCGTTTGAATATTGGCCAACCGCCGCTGGGCAGGTTCGATCATGACGGCCGTCTCGTCGACGGTGCCGCCCCCGGCCGAAGCCGGAACGAGCGCCATCCCGCAGATCGGGCAGCGTCCCTCTCCCGGCTGACGAATCTGAGGATGCATCGGGCAGGTATAGATCGTCTCGGCGGCCGATTCGTCCGCGGTGGTCGAGCCGCCGCCGGCGTCGATCCAACCGATTCGCTGGGCCACGCCCAGCAGGAAGATCAGTAAGACGCCCACGGCTAGCACAAGTCCGGCGGTCATCAGGCGCGACGCCCACCAACGCCACGGTTTCGCATGTGGATTGCCGGCTTCCGTGGCAGCCGTGTGGGTTGACGCAGAATGCGGTGATTCTGGGACCATGGTAACGCCTCGATTGGTGAATCGAATTCAAAGAGCGGCCGACTGCGACTAATGCCAGCGTTGGACTGTGCCGGAAATCGCCCCAGCCAGCCGCCCCTGTTCTATTTGTCTAGTGACACGGGAGTCCGTGCAAACGGACCTCGCCCCCGGTTGGTTTTCCTCGCGTTCGATACAAAGATTGGGGGCGCAAGGCGGCGCGCGCCCGCACAAGTAGCCCGCCACGGCAGACTAGATAGAAGCCGGCCGCTATATTCGCCAGACGTCGTACAGAATCTGGGCGAAATGAACAGGCCGAAAGACAGGAGAGTGCGTCCGTGCGAACGCCTCACGTGCTGAAACCTGCGACGACGTAGCGGTCGAGGTCGTGGCGATTACGATCCACTGAAAATCTCGCTGCTCACGCTGCTCGGGAGAACCGGGGGGAGTCGCCGGCTGCGGCGCATGATCGCCACAACCACAGGCCGAGGTGCGTTCACTCGGTTCACTTGGCTTCTGGCCGCAGCAAGAACACGTCTCTGTAGCGGCGGGCTGCTCGAATGCCACACTGCAACAGTCGCCTTGGCCGCGCGCGGAATCAGACGCATTGCACGCAGACGGGCTGCAACGGCACGCCCATAGTTGGGCGGGCGATACGACCTGCGCTATCACAATCGTCGCAGTCAGGCAAAGAATCGTTGTTTTGTTCTGCGTTTTCAAGTTGCACCCACGAAAAGGTTGCCGCACAGCCTAATCCTACTACTAGGACCGAGATGAGGCAACACGATCCGCCGTTCCCTTATTGCGGGACGGCGGCCCGCGGCATGGGCAGGACGTCGTCGCCGGCTGCTTCCTGTAGTCGGGCGATGGCGATCGAGAGGTCGCCCACGGCTTGATGGTAGCCCAGTTCCAGCGTCAACAGGCTGCGGTAGCCCCGAATGACCCGGTCGAACTCGATCTTGCCGGTCGCATAACCTTCTTGATCGGCCGCCAGCGTCTGCCGCGCCTGCGGCAGGATCGTCTCCCGGTAGAGCGTCGCGGTTTCGGCCGCGCGGCGCGCCTCGGCAACCAATTCCAGTACCATGGCGTCGTACCGTTGGTAGGCGGCATCCAGGGAATCGCGCGTGGCCCGATGCTTCCAGTTCGCTTCGTTGCGCATCGCATCGTACTTCTCGCGGCCTAGCGGAAGACTCAACTGCACACCCAGTGCCCAGGGATCCTCTCCCACGTCGACGATGGTCGAAGGAGGCCGGTTGTCGTCGGTGAAGAAGTAGCTGGCCGACAGCGTCAACTCCGGCCGGCGACTGAAGCGAGCCACCTCGACGCCCCACAGGCTGGCCTGCATTCGCAGGCGGATGGCCTCGATCTCGGGTTGATTGCCCAGGGCGATCTGCAGGATTTCCTCGGCGGAAAGCGGGGGAAGTTCGGCGGCCAGTTCCGCCGGCACGATCACCGGCGTGTTGGCCGGACGAGCCGCCAGGCGATTCAATTCGGCCTCAACCGCTGTTCGCTGCCGGTAATAGATGAGCAATCGCTCCTCCAGTTGGGAGAGTTCGAGCGTGCCAAGCAATACGTCCGCTTGGGAAGCGGCGCCGGTTTCGATGCGGGCGTTTGCCAACTCGATGAGCGATTCCAGAAGTCGCTGATTCTCTTCCGCGATATGAATTTGTCGATCGATCACATACAGTCGATACCAGGCGGAGCGGACGCCAGCAAGCACCTTGAGCCGCTCGGCTTCATATTCGGCACGAATCGCCAACGCCTCGAAGCTGGCCCGCTGTTCTTCGGCACCGAGTTTCTTCAGCCAAGGAAGCATCTGGCTGATGTTCATGCTGGCTCGCTGCGAACCGGCGGCCGTTTCGATCGGATCGCCGAAGAAATTAGCGCCGACGCGGGGATCGGGCAGCTTTCCCACATAGCGCGAGCGAGCAGCCGCCGCCTGATATTCCCGATACAGCCGATTGATGGCCGGGTTGCGATAGAGGGCGATTCCTTCGAGTTCCGTCAGCGAGGATATGGCAATCGGAGCCGGTACGACCTCCGTGGGTATTCTCTCTTCCACGGCGGTATTGTCCTGGAAGCTCGCCGGCATGACCGCAGGCGTGGAGCGAGCTTGAGCCGCCTGAGGGGGCGCAGGGGGGCGAAGCGTAGCCATCCGCCGCGTGGGCCGATCCGTGGCGCAGCCGATGGCCAACAGCATCGGCAGGGCAAGCCAAAGAATGGATTTTGGACGGTCCGCCATCGACTGGACTCCCATAATGCGAGGTACTGCCAGCCGCGGCCCCGTGCGAGCGGAGCGCGGCAGGTATCCTATTCCTATCAGCGGCACAGTCCACATTATTGATCGGACCGGTGGAACCGGCACCAGGTGCAAATTCGTTGAATCCGCATTCAGGGGGCGGATCGCTGCGCCGATCGTGAGGATCAGAGAAAGTTTGCGGCCCAGCCGGTTGCCGGCTGATTGGAAGTCAGACAGGTGGGAGCAGTCGCCAAACCGCCGCCTGACCTTGCGCGCCGATGGCGACGGCGACACCGCAAGCGCCTTCAACGTATTTCAAATTCTCTCG
>JBBDLY010000148.1:0-6189 GCA_040878585.1 Pirellulales bacterium | reverse complement strand
GCATTTCCCCCGATACCAACACCAAAAACCACCGCCAAGGCCGCAAAAAGTACGGGCTAAACTGCGTTGGTCGGCGGCTTCGGAGAGCCGCCTTACGGTTTGCCGACGCTGGCAGCTTCGGCAACGATTGCCAGCGTTAGCCAATCACCGGCAGCATTGGGGGCTTCGCGCCGCGGATGCTTTCTTTTTTGCCGCGGGGCAGGACCGCTTCGGCGTATTCGGCCATCTGCTGGCCCGTCTCGAAGTACCGCTCGTAGGTCCAGTCGTCCTCGTACTCGCAGTTGTCGGTCGAGTAGTCGCGGCAGATTTGCGGACGCGTTTCGTAGATGCCGCACATGTTGTCTGGCTGTAGATGGTCGCAGGCGTTGTGGACCATCAGGTACCAGTCTTCGTCCTCGGTGAAGATCGAAACCTCGCCGTGAATCAAGTACCAGCGGATGTACTCGAAGTCCTGCCGCTCCTCGGGCGTTTCGATCGGCAGGGCGAAGTAGCGGCAGCACTTGGCCGTGCAGAACTCACACAGTACCTGGTGGGCCGCCAGATCCTCGCGGGCCGGCTTGCGTGGGGCAATGGTCGCCATCGGCGCCTCCATCTAAGGGATGGCTCAAAATGAACTTCGGTATTTGAACAGGAGGAAACGAAGAGAACGGAGGGGTGAATCGTCTCTGTTACCTCTCGTCTACTTTGTTGGCTCTTCGATCTTTTCCGTAACTCATCAGCCGCCTGAAGTATGTGGATGGCTGAAGAATCTGGCAAAAAGATTTTGGGGCAAAAAGATGAAAGACATTGCACGCCAACCGTATCACTTGACCTCGGCATCCCAGAACACCAGATCGGGATTCTTATTTAACGCGAAATCCAAGCGACCAAAATGTTTTTGCCCCCAAATCTTTTTGCCAGTCCTTGGAAGTTAATCAAAATCGGCCTGTCACCAGTAATCGGTTAACTTCACTCGGCTGAACTGTTACGGATTTTTAATCGTTTGCAATAAAGTGCGAATCCACACTGAAGGAGACGAGAGGCAACAGAGTCATACTTCTCTCTGTTCCCTTTGTTTCCTCCTGTTCAAATCGGAACCCGTAAATGCTGAAATGGTTCTTGAGCTGATCCTAAAGCAGGAGACCGGCTCATGCTGCTCCGCGCGGCGGGCCACATGAGCCAGTCCCCATATTCTCGGCTCGTCGTGTATTAGTAGCGTCGACCGCCGCCGCCGCCGCCACCACCACCGCCGCCGCCTCGGCTTCCGCCGCCGCCGCCGCCACCGTAGCCGCCGCGGCCACCGCCACCGCCGCCGCCATAGCCGCCGCGTCCACCACCTCCGCCGCCGCCACCGGGACGTCGTTCTTCGCGGGGACGGGCTTCGTTGACGCTCAGCGCGCGGCCGTCATGTTCTTTTTCGTTGAGGCCCGAGATGGCCGCTTGCGCCTCGGCGTCGCTCGACATCTCGACGAATCCGAAGCCCTTGCTGCGGTCGGTGTCGCGATCGGTCACCACCTGCGCGCTTTCGACCGTGCCGAACTCGCTGAACATCCGCTCCAAGTCGGAACTCGTGACGCTATAGCTCAGATTTCCACAATACAATTTCCTGCCCATCGCAATTCTCCAAAGTATGATCGTAGG
The DNA here is from genome assembly GCA_040878585.1 of Pirellulales bacterium. Classification (GTDB taxonomy): domain Bacteria; phylum Planctomycetota; class Planctomycetia; order Pirellulales; family UBA7805; genus JBBDLY01. The sequence continues at coordinate 4,569 of JBBDLY010000148.1, read as the reverse complement.
CTCGCGGTTTTACTTTCCGAACCCAATGGAAAGAGGCCGTCATGGCGGCCTGCCAGGCGTGGACGAGCGATAGAGCAGAAATGCCGGGATAGCCCGGCCTTATCTAGCAATCGACGGGACCAACAACCATGAAAATAAGCGAACCACCCGCGCCTGCCTAGCCTGGGCGCACGAAATCCGGCCACTTTCCCCGCTCGGCGGCTACTTCTTTTTGGCCGCATCCTTGCTCGACTGCTTGGCCTTTTTCACCGCCTCGGCCTTGCGCTCGTCCTGCAACCGCTGCTTGCGCGGGGCGTCGGCCTGCACCTGGGCGCACTGGGGATGGATTCCGCCGGGGGAATAACTCGACTGACCGCAAATCGGGCAGACCGGAACGGTCGACTGCTCGAACAGTGCCGTTGGCTTCTTTTCACTCACGATGCGATCCTCCTGCGTTAAGGCGCCTCAGTGCGAGGACGCCGACATAGCCTTCTTGGCACGGGCGTTCTTGCCCGGCCGAGACTTGCGCCCCTTGCCGCCGCCGGTGGCGGCAGCCGTCCGCGGAGGACGGCCCCCACTGGCTGCACCGGAACCGGCGGGACGCTTGCGGTCTGGCCGCTTGCGAGCCGGCCTGGCGGCCGTCACTCGTTCGCTTCCTCCGGACGTCCCATGATTGACGTCGACGCGGACTTTCTGACCGATCAGCCTCTCGATGTCGCGTAACAAGCCTCGCTCCTCGCCGCTGCAAAAGGAGAGTGCGATGCCGCTGGCGCCGGCCCGGCCGGTGCGGCCGATGCGATGGACGTAGCTTTCCGCCTCGCGGGGCATCTCGAAATTCACCACCAGCGAGATGCCGTCGACGTCGATGCCGCGGGCCGCCACATCGGTGGCGACCAGCACTTGCACGTGGCCGCGGCGGAACTCCTCCAACGCCCGCTGCCGCGCCGCCTGCGACTTGTTGCCGTGGATCGCCGTTGCCTTGAAGCCTTCGCGAGCGAGTTGCTCGGCCACGCGATTGGCGCCCCGCTTGGTCTTGGTGAACACCAAGGTCTGGCCGGCGTCGTCGCGGAGCAGCTTCTCCAGCAACGCCTTCTTGCCGTGCGGTTCGACGAAGATCACTCGCTGTTCGATCAACGTGACGCTCGACGACTTCGGCACCACGTCGATACGGGCCGGTTTGTTTAGCAATTGCTGCGCGAGCTGCGCGACCTTCGGCGAGATCGTGGCCGAGAAGAACAACGACTGACGCTGCTTCGGCAAGGCGGCGATGATGCGTTTCAGGTCGGGCAGGAAGCCCATGTCGAGCATGCGGTCCGCCTCGTCCAGCACGAACACCTCCAACTCGTCCAGCCGAACGTGTCCCTGATTCATCAAGTCCAGCAATCGGCCGGGCGTGGCCACCAGCACGTCGGAACCGCGTTCCAAGTTGCGGACCTGGCTCACTTGGCTCACACCGCCAAAGGCCAGCGAATGCTTCACCCGCACGTGCCTGCCGTAGGTGCCGAAACTGTCGGCGATTTGCACGGCCAACTCGCGAGTCGGCGCCAGCACCAGCGCGCGGGGGGCGTTGCGGATCGGCTTCCGCTGTTGGGACCCCAGGCGGTTAAGAATGGGCAGCGCGAAGGCGGCCGTCTTGCCGGTGCCGGTTTGGGCGGTTCCCAGCACGTCGCGACCGGCCAGCGCGTGGGGAATGGTTTGAGCCTGCACCTCGGTCGGGATCGTGTACTTCTCGTCGACCAAGGCGCGTTGCAATGGTTCAATCAAATTCAGTTCGCTAAAGCTCTTCAAGGATCTTCCTTCGCAAGTTTCAAGGGGCCGCCAGTCGTGGACCTCCACGGGTCGACATTCCGACATCACGGCCGTAACACTCGCCGGAGGGCGAGCGCGGCGCCGTTCGGGACGTCCGAACGGACATATTTTGTTTTATAGACGTCGCCCATCGAAATAGACGCCGCCCTCTCAGAACGCGAACCGACGACATGCGAGAGAGTCGGACGATTCAGTGCGCCTGGCAGGACGCGGGCGGCTTTCCAGAGCGGTTATCGAACCGATGGTTGGCAGCGGACCTTTCGGCAAATAGCCGAAATCGTGGACGATAAGAAGCCGCTGTCAGGCGAGAACTCAGCGTCGACTTGCCAAAAGGACGACGGCCGCAAGGCGGCGACATCCTCTCGCAAAGACCTGATGCTTGCGGCGGCACACGGCAGCCGCGAATTTCAGAACTGCCATAAGTATAGTCGCCTCAGCGGTTAGATGCAATCGCACACAAGACAAGATTGGCGATTCGGGGGGCGTCCCGCCAGCCCCGCATCCCGCCGCCCGCAGGACCCCGCCAACCGTTACCGGTTCCGCGGGCTGCGACCGGACCGCTGGAAACGTTTGCCCCCGCCCCGCTTGTCGGATAAGCTTGGGGGCGGTCACCCTCTCACAGACCCGCACCCGGCGTGGCCTCGACACGAATTGCCGCCGTATGAAACCAATCCTCGCTCTCCGCCATGTACCGCACGAAGGACTCGGCCTGCTCGAGCCGCTGTTTCGCAACCACGGTCTGGTCTATAGCTACGTCGACCTGTGGGAAAACGAGACGCTCCGCTTTCGACCCGATCAATTGGCCGGCCTGATCGTACTGGGCGGGCACATGAACGTCGACGAAACCGAGCGGTTTCCCTTCCTGGCCCACGAACTCGACTGGATCCGTCAAGGTCTGGAAGTGGACCTGCCGATCCTGGGACTGTGCCTGGGATCGCAATTGCTGGCCAAGGCGCTAGGCGCGGCGGTCCGCCCCAACCACTGCAAGGAGATCGGCTGGTATTCGATCGAACCGACGCCGGACGCCGCACACGATCCGCTGTTCGGCGGCCTCGCAGCGGGCGCCACGGTGTTTCAGTGGCATGGAGACACCTACGACCTGCCCGCCGGCGCCGTGCAACTTGCCCGCAGCGAGCTGTGCGAACAGCAGGCGTTCCGTCACGGCGAAACGGCCTGGGGCGTGCAGTTTCATCTGGAAGTCACCGGCGAGATGATTTGCCAGTGGCTCGACGCCGAGGAGGCCCAGGCCGAGCTGGCCAGCCTGCCGGAGATCGACGCCGAGGCGATCCGCCGCCGCACGGCGGGCGAAATCGACCGGTTGCACCAGACCGCCGAGCGGGTGCTTGGCCCGTTCGCCGAGCTTTGCCGTGCGCGCAGCATGACGTAGACTTGGGAAAGCGGAAACCAGGGGTCAGGTTTCAGGTTTCAGGTTTCAGGTTTCAGAGCCTGTGAAGGAATCGCCAACAAACATCAGCCGGAGGGCGCTAGCCCCCGGTCAGCGCCGAAGAACCGGCCGCTAGCGCGGTGCGGCTGATGTTGTGGTGGCGATCCCCTGCGTCGATTCAATTTTTTCACAGCCTTTCAGGGGGCCGGTTGAAGCGAACCGTTTGCCATGCAAATCACCATTACTGCCGTGGGGCCGGACAATCGCGGTCTGGCCGATCCGATCATTCACTACGTGACCGGCGAAGGGGCCAACATCGCCGAGATCCAGATGTACGATCGCGACGAAGCGAGCCTATTCGCGATGTACCTGCGGATTCACATGCCGGCCGAGAAACTGCCGGCGTTGCAGCAAGCGATGCGGCAGATCGGCGAGTTGAAAAAGCTCGGCATTCGCGTCTGGTCCGCCGAAGCCCGCCGCGGCAAACCGCGACTGGCGATCTGCGCGACGTATCGCCCCGAACCGGCGCTGGCCGTGCTGCGGGCGATTCGCGACGGCAACATCCGGGCGGAGGCGACGGTGATGATCGGCAACCGCCCCAACTGCCGCGCCCTGGCCGAGCAGTTCGGCGTACCATGGGAGTCGATCGACGTTGGCGGCGGCGAGCCTGACAATGAGCGGTTGGTGGCGTTGCTCGACCAATACGAAGTCGACTACGTGGCCTTGGCCCGCTACATGCGGGTGCTACCGCCGGAAGTGTGCTGGAAGTACGCCGGCGGGCGGATCGTGAATTTGCATCATGGGCTGTTGCCCAGCTTCCCCGGCATGCGGCCGTATCACGCGGCCTACGCCAGCCACATGCTCACCTACGGCGCGACCTGCCACTTCATCGTGCCGGAACTCGACGCCGGCAACCAGATCATCTACCAAAGCACCTACACGGTGCCGCCGGGGGCCAAGCTCGAAGAGGTCATCCGACTCGGCCAGGAAGACAACGAACCGCACTGCCTGGTCGAAGGCCTCCGCCGAGTCACCGCCGGCGAAGTGCAGTTGCACTTCCACCGCGTCGTGGCGATGAAGTAACGTGGCTGGGGCTGAAAACGTGGCCGGGGCTTCTAGCCCCGGCGAGAAAGAGACCTAACCACTCTCGACTCAACGGTTGGAGTGAGTTAGCACGTCAGCACTGGCAGCCCTCCGGGCCTGCCAGTGGCACACGCAGGAGGGCAAGGCAAAGGCAAAGCTCACTATGCCACCCTACCGATTGTCCTAAGTACTTGCTCCTTGATTTCTGTTATTTCAGCCCCTCTAAGTTCTCTTCAATCTTGTGCAGCAAGCAAAAGTGGTAGGCCGGACCAAGCGGCGCAAACAGCGCACCACCAGCCGTCAACACAGCCGCG
>JBBDLY010000147.1:0-1190 GCA_040878585.1 Pirellulales bacterium | reverse complement strand
TGCAACATGCTACCTGGTGACACCCACTCACCGCCAATGCACGTGCAGGCGGCGGATGCCTACCGGGGCTTCGCGGCCGTTGGTTTCGACCATCGTGAAGGCGTATTGGGCCGAGGGCTGCATCACGAAGCCGCGCCGCAGCAGCGGGCCCCAGTCGTGACAGGGACTGCGCAACATCATTGCCAGGTGGCATCCCTCGGCCCGCATGTCGGCCAGCGCCTGTTGCAGCAGCCGCTTCTGCATCCGCCGGCTCGCCTGCCGGATGCTCAGCAGATCGATCACCGCGACCTTGATTTCGGAATCCCCCTCGTCGTCGATATGCCGAAAACCGAGATGGCAATAGTTGATGAACCCGGTCACCCGCGCATCTTCCTCGGCCACCAACGTGCGGGTGACGTCTCCAAAGGCGATCTGCCGCTCGAATACGTCGGTCTCCCAGATGTAGCTCAACTCGCATTCGTCGGCCATCGAGCGGGCAAGCGCCTGGCAGGCGGCCAGATCGCGCGGCTCGTAGGGGCGGACCCCCGTGCCGTCGCGCGGCGGCTGTACGGGGCGCTGCACCAACCCCAACATGCGAGCGCCCCAGCGGTCGAGGCCGTGACGATTGAAGCGGGCGACCGCCCGATGGTCGAGCACGCGAACCCAATGGCCCACCTGGCGGATCACCTTGACATGCTTCGGCTGCTTCAGCCAGAAGCCGGCGCCGCGCGAGGCGCTGGCGCCCGTGTAGACGTAGCCGAACATGAAATCGACGCCCCGGTCGCGGTGCCGACGTCGCGATTCGATGTTCAGTTGCGCCGCGGCGCGGGTCTTGCGATATTCCGGATCGACGCTGAAGTATGAGCAGATCGTGCAGTTTAGCGGCTCGCCATGCAGACTCACCGGCACCGGCCGAGCGGGCAGCACCCCCACCAGCCGCGCCCCATCGTAGGCCGCCACGACGAACTCGCGTTCGCTATGCCGCGGACCAAACAGTTCCCAGTCGAAGAACTCGCCACTCCACAACAAGAATGGCATGTCCGTACCCTGATAGATCGACCGCCAGCAGGAGACACAAAACTCCGCCAACTCAGCCGGGCTGCCGTCAAAGGTGCGGATTTCAAGCATGGGAAGGGGTGAGGTTTGAGGTTTGAGGTTTGAGGAAATGCTCGTACTCGGTACTTGCTGATAGCTGATAGCTGATAGCTGAT
>JBBDLY010000146.1:0-1193 GCA_040878585.1 Pirellulales bacterium | reverse complement strand
CGGCGATACTCGCCAGGCGTCATGCCCACTTCGCGGCGGAAGACCTGGTGCAACCGAGCGACCGGGCCGAAGCCCACCACCTCGGATATCTCCGCCAGCGAGCGGCCCCCGTCGCTCAGTTCCCGCTTGGCCCGCTCGATCCGCACGCGGCGAATTTCACTGGCGATGGGGCGTCCCAAGTGCCTCTGGAAATGGTTTTGCAGCGTCCGCGTTTCGGCATGCACGGCCTCGGCCACGTCGTCGCGGGTGATCGCGCGATGGGCATTCTCCGAGATGAATTGCAACGCGGCGGCGACCATCTCGTCTTGCAGGGCCACGAAATCGGTCGACTCGCGAATTACTATTCCCCGCGGCGGCAGATAGATGTGCTCCACCGCAGTCGATGATTTTCTGCGACTCCGCCGCCCGCGCTCGCCGCTCGATCGCTTGGCTTGCATCAGCCCGCGCAGCAGCCGCGCGGCTTCATAGCCGAGGCGTTCGTAGCCCAGTTCCACGCTGGTCAGCGCCGGTTGCGGATGTTCGCACAACGTCGGCTCGTTGTAGCCGGCGACGATGGCCACGTCTTCCGGCACACGCCAGCCGCGGCGTTGGCACAACTGGACCACCAAACGGCCGACCTCCTCGGTACCCACATGCACGCCCAGCGGCGGCTCCCAATCTTCCATCCAAGCCTCGATCCGCCGCCGAACCTTTTGCCAGTTGGCGTAGGTTTGCGCCGTCCGCGCGGGGTGGGTGTCGGTCACGCAGGCGAAACCGGCTTCGTGTACCGCCCTGCGGAAGCCGCGGGCGGCGACCTTGACCGAGCGCTCCCGCGGCCCGATTGCGGCGAAGCGGCGCAGGCCTCGGCCCAGCAGGTGTTCGGCCACCAGGCGGCCGGCCGCCTCGAAGTCGGCGAAGACCCCTGGAACGCGGTTCCACACGGGCGAGTTGTACCAGGTGTTCACCACCGGCAGTTCCAGCCGCTCGGCCTGCTCGGCCAGCTTGCGGCTCGCCCGGCCGATCACCCCGTCGTACGGCAGCGCGCCGCGGGCCGTGGCGGCCAATTCCTCATCGGCGTATTCGTCGATCACCGAATTCCAGCCCTGTTCCCGCGCAAACTCCTGCGTGCCGGCGAAGACGGCCGTATGCCGCTTATGTGCCCATTCCAGGTCGAGCATCAGGGCCACGCGATAAGGCTGATTCGCCGCCATGAA
>JBBDLY010000145.1:0-6235 GCA_040878585.1 Pirellulales bacterium | reverse complement strand
CCGAATTGTAGGCGCGTCCCGCGCAGAAAAAAACGGCCTGAAAGCGAAACTTGCTTTCAGGCCGTGGCAAACGTCGGAACGTGGGAACTATTTAGGCGGTAAACAATTCCTTGATGATGCGTCCGCCGTTGGCGATCTTCATCGGGCGTCCGCTGCGGCTGGTAAAGGTCGTGTCGAGCGAGATGCCCAACGCGTGCAGGGTGCTGGCCATGAAGTCTTCGGCCGTGTACGGCTCGGTGACGACCTCGGTGCCGTCGCTGCTGGTCTCGCCGATGGTGCGGCCGCCTTGGAAGCCTGCTCCGCCGGCCACCACGCTCCAACTACGCGCCCAGTGGTCGCGGCCGGCGTTGCCGTTGATCCGTGGCGTGCGGCCGAACTCGCCCATCCAGATGACGGCGGTCGACTCGAGCATGCCCCGATCGGCCAGGTCGCTGACCAACGCGCTCATCGCCTGATCGAGTTCCGGCAGCTTGTTGGTTTCCAGCGAGGTAAAGTTGCCGCTGTGGGTGTCCCAGCCGCCCAGGTCGACCTCCACGAATGGCACGCCCGTCTCGACCAGCCGGCGAGCCATCAGGCAGCCGCGGCCAAAGCCGGTGGCGCCGTACCGCTCGCGGGTCGCTTCGTCTTCCTTGTTGATCTTGAAGGCGTCCATTTGAGCGCTGGTCATCAAGGCGTGCGTCTTGCCGAGAATCTTGCTATGCTCCTCGGCGGCCAGGCCGCGGTCCTCGCGGATGAAGTTGTTCTCCAACGCCGCCAGCAGGCCCATGCGGTTCTTCACCCGCCAATCGTCCAGCCCCATGTCGAGATCCTTGACCTGACCGTTGTTGTTGACGACAAACGGAGCGTAGGTCATGCCCAGGAAGCCGGGGCCGACGCTGCCGCCGCCGACGGAAACAAACGGCGGAATCTCCAGATCGGGCCTGGTACGGGCCAACTCGTGTGCCACAACCGAACCATAGCTGGGATGTTCGATGCTGGGATTCGGCACGTAGCCGGTATGCAGATAGTAGCGTCCCCGGCCGTGATCGGCCTCGCGGGTGCTCATCGAGCGAACGATCGACATATGCTTCATCTGCTCAGCCATCTGCGGCATGTGTTCGCTGATCTGCATGTCGCCGGTGGTCGCGATCGGCTTGAACGGGCCGCCGTTGGGACTGCTCGGCTTGAGATCCCAAATGTCGATCGTGGCCGGTCCGCCCCCCATCCAGAGCATGATGCAGGCTTTTTGGTTCTTCTTCAGTTCCGCGCCATGCACCGACATACTGTTGGCGAACTGCACCGCGGGGATCGCCATCGCGCTGGCGCCGGCCAAGTGGGTCATAAAATGGCGGCGCGACATGCCGGCGGGGGTCTTGACTCGATACATGATGGCTTTCTCCAGGGTAGGTTCCGGGGACGGTCCCGGTCATGGTTGAAATTCCAAATCCTAAATCCTAAATCCTAAACAAATACGAAATTCGAATGAACGAATGACCGAAACGGAGATTGAACGACACACATTCGGATTTTGAACATTTGAGATTGTTTAGGATTTCGATATTAGGATTTGGAATTTCCACACTAGTGGATCAGAATAAACTCATTCGTATTCAACAGCGCCCACCACAAGTCCTGCGCGGCCGCCTTGACGTCGACGTTGCCGCCGGCGAACAGCTTGGCGACCAGTCGCGTTTCACTCGACGTCGGCTTGCGCGACAAGGCCGCCATGTACAAGTATTCGATCTTCTGACTGCGCGTGGCGCCGGGCGTGGCGGCCACCTTTTCCAGGAAGCTCCCCTTCTCGGCGCTGGTGGCCTTTTTTATCAGGTCGCCGTTGAACATCATCAGCACTTGCGGAATCGTGCCGTTGAACGTGGTCGCCTCGTCGTTCTCGTCCGTGCCAAAGGCAATCGTGAACTGCTGCAGCCACTGGCTCTTGGCGTCCTCCTGCTCTTCGTAGCTACCGCGGGTTTTATGCGCCTGCGTGGCGACCAGCAGCGATTCGTACAATTGCTCGGCACTCATCTGCCGCAGGTAAAAGCGGCTGAAGATCGGCTTTTCGCCCAGCGTCGGATCGTCCCGCTTGTTGCCGCTATGGAACTTGCTGCTCAGTGAATACGGCTCGCTCAGCGCGATCCAGCGGATCAAATTCTTGAGGTCGTAGTTGCCGGCGCGGAACTCCTCGCCCAGTCGCTCGAGCAGTTCCGGATGGGTCGGCGGATTGTGCGGGCCCATGTCGTCAACCGGTTTGGTGAAGCCGTAACCGAGGAAATGCCCCCACATGCGGTTGACGATCGCCTGCGGCATGTAGCCGCTATTGACGATCAGCTTGGCCAATTCCTCGCGACGATTGACGTCTTCGACGAAGCCGCTCTTGCCGAGTTCCGTTTGCGTGCCGTCGACGTCGGTGAACACGGGATAGGCCACCTTGAGCACGCCGTTGCGCTGCTCGTAGTAGATTTCGGCGTCGTTGGGATTGCCCCCTTCGCCGGCGAAGTCTTCGTCCACCAACTCGATGAACTGGACGTCCTGGCCCCCTTCATAACGACGCAACGGGCGCGTCTGCCGGAAAAAGGCGTTCATCTCCCAAAATTGGTTCTGCTTCCAGCTATTGAACGGGTGGTCGTGGCATTGCGTGCATTGGACGCGAATGCCCATGAACAACTCCGACGTCTTGCTGGTGGCCAGCACGCCGTCTTCGGCCATCTTATCGGCCAGATAGTTGGCCGCGCCGTTGAAATCGGGCGACCCCGGCTTGTTGACGCCGGAGGCGCTAATCAGTTCGTGCGCCATCTGGTCAAACGGCTTGTTGCGGCCAAACGAACGCCGCAGGTACTGCTGCATGCCCGGCCGGTTGGCCATCGAATCGCGGTCCGCGCCGCCGCTGCGACCGATCAGCAGATTCGTCCAGATGGTGGTCCAATTGCGAGCATACTCCTCGGCGTATTCCTCCGACAGCAACCGATTGACCAGCTTGGCCTTTTTGTCGGGAGAGTAGTCGTCGAGAAACGTCTTGAGTTCGGTATAGGAGGGAATTCGTCCGATTACATCCAAATGGACGCGGCGGCACCATTCTTCCTCGCTGGCCGGTTCGGAAGGCTGAATCTCGAAATCGCGCCAGCCTTGACGGATCTTCTGATTGATGAACTCAACCTGGGGAATATCGTAATTCGACACCGCCGCCGGCATCTTGACCGCCACCGGTTCGTCCGCCCACAACGGGGAGCCAACACTGAGAGCGACCATGGCGCCGATCGCAACCAAACGACCCGCCGCGATTCGACATCGATGAACTGTCGACATTGCAAATCCTTATCGATTGGCAAAAAACGCCGCACTTGAAACAGGCCGCGCCAACAGATTGTGGCGACCACTTCCAGCACGCGACGGAAGCAGAAGAATCGGCCAAAACTATCCACGCTGAGCGGAGCAACAGCGGTTCCAAAAACAGCGGTTCCAAACATCCATCTTACCGCTGACACGCGGCTGGAGCAATTTCTTTGCACACCAGCGGCGCGGACCTTCAAATATCAGATTCGGAGCAGAATCCCGCGATTATTCCACCCCGAGCGAATATTCCCATTCTGGTGGATATTCGAGGTAAGACCGCCCCTGCCGCAGATAGAGGTTCTATCAGGCCGCACGCCGGCCGGAGAAACTGCCCAGAAGAGGGATAGCGGTGTGTATCATCTTAATACACATGTTTCATTTTGATACAGCCAAAAAGAACAGGCGAGCTGAGAGTGCGTCTGGCTGCTGCTCTCAACTCGCCTGATGTATGAGCGGCCTAAATCGGCCGGTCGCTCTTTCTTGCCGCTTTTGCGTTCCTTAGTAGGTCTCCTCTGGTACCGCGACTTCTCTGTAACTCGCGGCGACACAACCGTTTCCACTAGGGGTACCTATGAATTGCCTCTTCAACGGCCAGCCCCGTGATGTGCCTCGTCTCTGTTCCGACCCCGTATTAAGGAACGTGTCTAACGGCGTCACGCGCTGCGTGACGCATCCATACAGTGCAATCAATGTGCCAAATTCAGTAGTTCCAATTTGTATGTACTAACGACGCTCGACAACTTCCATGGTGGCAACGCAAGCTGTCAGCGATCATCCGTCAGCAACCAGGAACCGCGTTTTTCCTTGCTGATAGCTGATCGCTGAAAGCTAGCGATGCGCCATCAATCAGCTATGTCCTTCGTCAAAATTGGAACTACTGAAATTCGATCACGCCGCTTCACGCAAGCCGATGTGGCACAGCCGCTGATACAGTTCGCAGCGGCGCAGCAATTCCTCGTGGGTGCCGAAATCGCTGATGCGTCCCGCTTCCATCACGATAATGCGGTCGGCCAGCGTCAGCGTGGCCAGCCGATGCGTGATCACCAGTGCGGTGCGGTCTTGCATGAATTCGGCCAATGCTTCGTGGATCAGTTGCTCGCTTTCCAGATCGACCTGGCTGGTTGCCTCGTCCAGAATCAAAATGGCCGGATCCCGCAAGATCGCCCTGGCCAGCGCGATCCGCTGCCGCTGCCCGCCGGAGAGCCGGTTGCCGTGCTGACCGACGATTGTCTCGTAGCCCTCTTCCAATTGATCGATAAACCGGTCGGCATGCGCCTTCCGCGCGGCCAGCAGCACCTGCTCGCGGCTGGCGGAGGGATCGCCGTAGCGGATGTTGTTGTAAATGGTGTCGTTGAACAGCAGCGACTCCTGCAGCACAATTCCGAATTGCTTGCGCAAGGTTCGCAACCGCACGTCGCGAATATCGACCCCGTCGATCGTAATCCGGCCCTGTTTCGGATCGTAAAACCTCGGCAGCAGGTTGAGCAGCGTGCTCTTGCCGCAGCCGTTGGGACCGACGATCGCCACGGTTTCGCCGTAGCCGATTTCCAAATCGATCTCCTCCAGCAGCGGTTCCTGCTCTTGATAGGAGAAATGGACGTTCTCAAAGCGAATTTGTCGCGAGTGGCGCGGCAGCGGCAGCGGTCGGCTGGGCTGCTGGATCGACGACTCGCGATCGAGCATCTGGTAAATCCGATCGCTGGCGGCCGCCGCCCGTTGCAGGCAATTGAAGATGTCGCTGAGCTTCCGCGCCGGATCGCTGGTACCGGCCAGCAGGCCGTAAAACAGCAGCAACTGCGAAATCGACAATTCCCGGTCGCTAATGCGAATGCCGAACAGGTGCGTTTGCTGATTCAACACCAGGTAGGCTCCGGCAATGAACGCCACGCAGATCGTGAGGATGCCGGTTAGTTCCGAGCAAGGGCGGATCAGGGCGTCGTAGCGGGCGATTTTCATCGACTTCAGGTAGTACTGCTTGCAGATCTGATGAAACCGCCACCGTTCGTGCCGTTCCATGGTGAACGCCTTGACCGCCTTAATGCCGGAGAGCGATTCGGCCAAGGCGTTGTAGAGCTGCGACATTTCCTCCATTGCGCGGCGATTGGCCCGCTTGATCGACTTCGACAACTTGCGAATACCAAACGCGGCCAACGGCGCCAGCAGCAGAGAGATAATCAACAGCCGCCAGCAAATGAAGGCGGCGCCCGCAAAGCAGGCGAGCATCTTGAGCGGCTCGCGAATCGCCCGCCCGAACACAATCCGCAGCCCGACGCTGGCACTGTCCAAGTCGTGCGTAAAGCGACTGATCAGTTCATTGGTGCCACTCTTGCTGAAACTGGCCAGGTCCATTCGCAACGTGCGGCGATAGAACGTCTTGCGCAATTGCATTGCGGCCCGCTGGGCGATTCGTTCGGTGAGAATCGTGCTGAGTACCATGAACATCAGCTTGATCGTGGTACCCAGCACTAAAAACGCCACCACCCATAGCAAGGTGGAAAACGGATCGTCCGGCAGGTACTTGTGAACGAATGGGCGCAGCCGGGCATATAGTCGCTCTGCCTGCTGCTCGACTTGCAGATTGTAGCGGGTCAGATCGATCTCGGTGTTGAAAGCCCCCTTTTCCGCCTCGGGGGCGGCCTGTTGACGGGCCTCCAGGTCGGTGAGCGTCTGCTCGAGCTGCTGCTGCTTGTCGTTGGCCTTGGCAATCTCGCCGTCGACCCAGTCGCGCATCGATTGACCGCGAAAGACCACTTCCACAAATGGATAAACGGCCGAGATGTTGCCCCCCCACAGGATTGCGACGCATATCGCGCAGCTCAACGTGGCGGCAACCGACAACCGATTGCGCAGCGCAATCTTGATGAGCCTTCCGAAGTTCTTCATCCTTGAATGTTTGCTCCGCGGCATCCATGCCGACGCTGAGGTT
>JBBDLY010000144.1:0-1201 GCA_040878585.1 Pirellulales bacterium | reverse complement strand
TGTTTCGAGGAGTATCCCAGCGGAAACAGCGCAGCCATCACAACACACCCCCGGCGGCGAAGCCAACGGTACTTGCCGATGCCCAACTTGCTCGCGCCCGTGGACTCCTCGGAACAACGTTCCTCGTTGACGGCCTCGGAGGGCCGTCTTACAGACAGGCGGCCTCGGAGGGCCGTCTTACGAGGCCGCCCTACGTGGCCGCCCTACCTGTCGTTGCCAAAAGTCGTTGCATCTGCTAGGTTTACAGGTTCAATGCAGTTATTGTCGGTAGGACGGGGTCGTCGGAAGGCAGCGTTTGCTGTCAGGCCGGCGGGAGCGAATCGCCTCGGTCCTTGTTGTCAGCAAGTAAACAAGTTTCCTGGTGGTTCCTTCCATTTCTGAGCAAATACCCTCGATTAGCTTCGACGAACTCAATCTTTCCGACAGCATGCGCGACGCCTTGGCGAAGGCCGAGTACACCACGGCCACGCCGGTGCAAGCTGCGCTGATACCGTTGGCGCTGGCCGGCAAGGATGTGCTGGGCCAGGCCCGCACCGGGACCGGCAAGACGGCCGCCTTCGGCATTCCCCTGTTGGAAATGATCGACGCCCGCGCCACCAGCAGTCCGCAGGCCCTGGTGCTGGTTCCCACGCGGGAACTGGCCGTGCAGGTCCGCGACGAATGCCAGAAGCTCGGCCAAGGCAAAAAGACCAAGGTGATCGCCGTCTACGGCGGCAAGCCGATCCGCAAGCAGATCGATCAATTGCAGCGCGGCGCGCATCTGGTCGTCGGCACGCCCGGCCGCGTGATCGACCTGATCGGGCGCGGCATCCTGATTCTCGACGGGCTGACCCACGTGGTGCTCGACGAAGCGGACCGCATGCTCGACATCGGCTTTCGTCCCGACATCGAAAAGATCCTGCGGCAATGTCCCACGCAGCGGCAAACCTTGCTGCTTAGCGCCACCGTGCCGCCGCCGGTCGAACGGCTGGCGCAGCGGTACATGCAAAACCCCGAGTCGCTCGATTGCTCCTCCAAGGAAATTTCCGGCGATACGATCGAGCAGTTTTATTTCACGGTCGATCAAGACCGCAAGGCGGGGCTGCTGCTGCGACTGCTGGAACGCGAGAAGCCCGAGCAGGCGATCGTATTCTGTCGCACCAAGGCGGGCACCGACCGCACGTTCCGCCGGTTGGAAAAGAAGATCGGCAGCGTCGGCTGC
>JBBDLY010000143.1:2646-6314 GCA_040878585.1 Pirellulales bacterium | reverse complement strand
GTGATAGAACTCGATCAGCTTCCAGTCGCCATCGCGGATCGACGCGCCGGGCGTCCAGGTCGAACCGTGATAGTGCGGGTAGTGCCAGTACAGCGACTTGCGGTCCAACTTGCCCTTGCCAGTCAGCAGCGGCAGCAGCGAGACGCCGTCGTTGTGCTTTTTCGGCTGTAGCGGCAGGCCGGCCAGTTGAAGCATCGTGGGGAAGAAGTCCATGCTCACCACCGGCGTGTGGCTCTCGCTGCCAGGCTTGGTGACGCCGGGGGCGCGGATGATGGTCGGCTCGCGAACGCCCCCTTCGTATAGCCAGCCCTTGCCGCTGCGCAACGGCAGGTTGCTGGTTGGGCCAACGTTCTTGACCGTGCAAAGCCCACCGTTGTCCGAGAAGAAGACGACCACCGTGTTGTCGGTGAGATCGAGTTCGTCGAGCTTGGCAAGAACGGCGCCCACACTGTCGTCGACGGCGGCGACCATCGAGGCGTACGCCGGATTATCTTGCCGCAGGCGGGATGTGCCTTCGTGTTCCTTGCCGACCGGAGTCTTGCCTGCGAACGCTTCCTGCGCTTTTTTCTGATAGTGGTCGACCCGCTTCTTGTAGGGCTGGATCGGGGTATGAACGTTGTAGTAGGAGAGATACAGCAAGAATGGTTTCGATTGGTCGCGGTCCTGGAGAAACTTCAGCGACTCCTCGGTCAGCCGCTCGGTGAGATATTCGCCCTCGTGCTTGGCCTCCAGTGTGGGATTGGTCCAGGGGGCGTAGTAGCCGCCCGGTGGCGAGCCTTTGCTGTTGCCGCCGATGTTGACGTCAAACCCTTGATCGGTCGGCCAGTGGCCCCGGTCCCCCAGGTGCCATTTGCCGGCGAAGAACGTTTGATAGCCATGTTGCTTCAGAGCTTCGGCGATTGTGACTTCTTCCAGCGCCAGGTTGTCGCGATCCTCGATATGCTGGAACTTGGCGCCGTTCTGTCGGGTCCGTGTTTGACCCGGTATCCAGTCGGTGATGTCCACCCGTACCGGATGTCGACCGGTCAGGATGCTGGCCCGCGTAGGCGAACAAACCGGGCAGGCCGCGTAGCCGTTGGTAAACCGCATGCCGCTGGCGGCGAGCTTGTCGATGTGGGGCGTTTCATGGAACTCGCTGCCGAAGCAACCGACATCGGCCCAGCCGAGGTCATCGACCAGAAAGAACACGAAGTTCGTTGCCTTTTGGTCGGCGGACACTTCTGCGGAGAAAATGAAAGTTGCAAGCAGGCCGACGAGGATCAACCGAACGAAGCGAAACCGGGGCGAGATGCAGGGCATCGGGGACAACTCCTCAAACAAGTGGCGGGATCGTGGCTGGCGGAGACGATTGCTGATGGCACGGACGGCATCGCGACGCCATCGCAGGTGCCAGTATAACCGCCACCCAGCGCCGCAACAAATGCAGGCCCAGCGGCTTCACGGTCCGCTACGACAGCCCGTTCTCTTCGTACCATTGGTCGGGTTTGTCCCGCAGCACGCGGACCATCTCAGGAAGCGTCTCTCGCAAGGAGTGCCGTGGACTCCAGCCGGTTTTTTCGCGGAGATGCCGCGGATCGACCGGGTAGTGGGCGTCGGCCATGTCGATCATCCACGGCTTGATGAATTCGCCTTCGTCGTCGGAGGCGAGCTGATTTTGCACCCAGGCACCGACCTTGGCGAGTGATTTGGGGATCCGGATCGACGGCCATTCGCGCCCATGGCAAGCCTCGCCGATGATCTCCTGCAGTTCGTCGTAACTGACCACGTCGGCTTCGCCCGCTAGAAATACTTCAAAAGGGTCCAACTCGCGTCGCTTGTCGACGATCGCCGCCAGGCATTCGACCGCGTCGTCGAGATGGATGTACGATTGTCCGTGCTGGTCGTTGCCGGGGAAGAAGTAACTCTCCAGCTCCTTTTCGTAAATACGTTTCATTTGCTGGGCGATCGGCACCGAATGGCACTGTTCGTCGTAGACGCCCGCCAATCGCAGCACGACCATTGGTATCGTCCCTCGATATTGTTCCATCAGAGATTCGGTCTTCAGCTTTGATTCCGGGTAAGCCCATTCCGCCCGCGTGGGCGAGGCTTCCGTCAGTGTCTCGCCGTGCTCACAAGGTTCCATCACCAGCAAGCTGCTGGTAAACAGGAACTGCGCGACCTCAAACGCTTTCAGTCCTTCGAGCAGTCGGCGCGTTCCATTGACGGTTAACTCGTCATACAACGGACTCGGTTCGCCGGAGAAGTCGTAGTATGCGGCCAAATGAACCACGCTGGCTAGTTCGCGACCGTACTTTTCACCCACCTGCCGCAGGGCGTCGGCAGTTTGTTTGTCATCGGTAAGATCGCAGACGGCGACTTCCTCACCGGCGAAGTTGGGCGCTGGGTCGTTATCAATGCCTACCACGCGATAATCTCGCACCAGGCGACGGACAAGACGCTCTCCGATCAGTCCATCCGAACCGGTTACAAGCACTACGGGTTTCGCCGCGGATGTCGCTGCCATGGATAGGTTTCCTTTGTGATTCAGCATAGGGCGGGCCATTGCGTTAGGGACTCTCATTGTGCAACCCATGTGCCGAGGACCGCCCCCGAAGACGCCCGCGGCAGAATGTCGCGGCGAGGTGATTTTCGCGGCATGGATCGTCACAAGTTGCTCGTCGCCAGAATGGAAATTCCATTTTGGCACGTGTATTGCCATCGATTGCGTTTTGCAAATCGACCTTCAGGTTAATTCCATGAGCAACCAGCCCACCGATACCGCCATGCGATCCATGCTCGATGCTCCTGCAGCACCCTGGGGTTACAACCCTTCCGCCTGGAGCCAACGGATTCCGATCTGTGTGTTGGCGGCGGTGGGGGGCCTGATAGCGGCGTACATGGCGCTTTATCAGTGGCGGCTCATTGCCGACGTGTGGGATCCTGTCTTCGGCGAACAGACCGCCAAAGTGCTCGATTCCGACGTGTCGCATGACATGATGCGGTGGATGCGCATCCCGGATGCGTCGCTGGGGGCTTACGCCTATTTGGGCGACGCAGTATTCGGCTTGGCCGGCTCCACCCGCCGTTGGCAGACGCGGCCGTGGATCGTCATCTTGTTTGGCATCGACGTGATTCCACTGGGAATCGTCAGCGTGATCCTGGTGGTCCTGCAAGGAGCGGTGGTCGGCCAGTGGTGCTTTTTGTGCTTGGTGACGGCGGTCATCTCGCTGATACTCATCTACTGGGCCTACGACGAAGTCTATTCATCGCTCCTTTATCTGTGGCGCGTGTGGAGACATTCCAAGAGCACGACCAGCCTTTGGAAAGCGACGTTCGGCACGCCCGATGCCGTCGGCGTCGAGGTGGGCGAACAGATGGTGCGAGAAGGGTTCGCCAAGCAACAAGCAAGAGAGGCAAGCCATGTGGCCGCGAGTCGTTGAGGTAATGCTCGGCGTATGGCTGTTGATGAGTCCCTTCATCTTCGGCCACCCAGAAGATGCGGTTTGGCTGTGGACGACCGACCTGGGCTGCGCCGCCGCCCTCATCACATTGGCCCTGGCCTCGTACGCACCGAAGCTTGCCTATGCACATTGGTTTTCTGTGCTGATCGGCCTGTGGCTGTGTGGGTTCGGCTACTTTGCCACGCCGTATCCTACTCCGCCCGCTTTGCAGAACGACCTGATCGTGGG
>JBBDLY010000143.1:0-2546 GCA_040878585.1 Pirellulales bacterium | reverse complement strand
TGTGACGTTTTCCATGGCCTTGTGGCCCCATTGATCGGTCGCGCCGTACTCAAACGGCGCCTTGACGCCCGCCCCGGCCAACCAGCAGGTGAAGCCAGACGGATTGTGGTCCCGTCCACTGGCGCCCTTCTGGAAGGTTGGCATACGGCCGAATTCGGTGCAGAACACAAACAGCGTGTCCTTGAGCAAGCCCCGTTGCTTGAGATCCGCCAGCAGCGCCGCGGCCGGTTGGTCGAGTACTGGACCATGGATATCGTACTGCGACTTGATCGTCTTATGCCCGTCCCAGTTGCCCACGCCTTCGCCCATCGCATAGGCGCCGTTGAACAACTGCACAAACCGCACGCCGCGTTCGATCATCCGCCGAGCGAGAATGCAGTTTTTGGCGAAGTTGGCCTTCAGTTCGTTTTGCTTGTCGTCGGCCCCGTACATTTTCAGCACGTGCGCCGGTTCGCTCGCCAGATCGCTCACCTCCGGCACGGAAAGCTGCATCTTGGCGGCCAGTTCGTAACTGGCAATCCGTGCCGCCAGCTCCGTATCGCCCGGATAGCGCTCGGCATGCTTGGAATTCAGCAGCGCCACCAGATCGCGCGTGCGCTGATCGCGGGTGGCGTCGATCGAGGCCGGCCGGGCCAGGTTCCGCACCGGCCGATTGGCGGCCAACGGGGTACCTTGGAAGACCGCCGGTAGGAAGCCCGGTCCCCAGTTGTTGCCGCTCGATTGCGGCATGCCGCGCGGATCGGGAATGGAAACAAATGCCGGCAACGATTGGTTCTCGGTGCCCAAGGCGTAAGTAGCCCACGAGCCCATACTGGGAAAGCCGTCGAGCGTGAAGCCGGTCGACATGTAGTTCTCGCCCGGTCCATGCGTGTTCGTCTTACCGGTCATCGCATGCAAGAAGCACATGTCGTCGGCCATGTTCCCCAGGTTCGGAACCAGGTCGGAGATCATCTTGCCGCACTCGCCCCGCGGCTTGAAAGGCCAGATCCCCTTAATCAAGTTGCCTTGCTCGCCTTGGAAGGTGACCAGGTTGTCGCCGCCGGGCATCGGCTGGTCGTGATACTTTTCCAGTTCCGGCTTGTAATCGAACGTGTCGACATGGCTGATCGCGCCGCTGCAGAACAGCACCAGCACGTTTTTCGCCTTGGGCGCAAAGTGCGGCGCCCTCGGCGCGTGGGGATGGGCCGGATCGACGTCGGGGCGGATTGGCGACCTGCTGGAGTGTGCGTCTTCAGCGCCGAGCAGTTGGTCGCCAAACAGTAGCGACGCCAACGCAATGCTCCCCAGCCCCGTGCCGGCGTCGGCAAGAAATCGTCGCCGATTGAGCAGATCGCGGCCGGCCGAAGAAAGTGGTTGTGGATTAAACATAATTGGCTCCCCGGTTACGGGATAAACAGGAATTCATTGGTATTGAGCAAAGCGCGGCAGAAGTCTTTTAGCTCATACTGTTCAATTAGATCGACACTGGCGGCCAGTTCCTCCGCCGTTGGTTCACGACCGGTCGCCAGTTGGAAACCGCGACGCACTTGCTGCTCGGGATTCTCTCCCGCCTCTTGCGTCAGTCGCTGGGCAAGGTACTCGGCCTGTTGTAACAGGAACGGGCTGTTGAGCAGGTTGAGCGCCTGCAAGGCGGTGGTGCTGCGGCTGCGTTTTGGGGTCACCTGCCCGCCGTCGGGACAGTCGAACGCGCCGAACACGGCGTCCTGCTCCATGCGGATTTTCATTCCGTAGATCATCCGCCGAAATTCAGCGGGACCGAAGTCGTCCTTGGCGACCCAGTTTCTGGCGTAGTTACTATTCGGTTCATAGAACATGAAGCCCGGGCCGAACATCTGCTTGTCCAATTGGCCGCTAACCGCCAGAATGCCGTCGCGAATGGCTTCGGCCTCCAGCCGTCGCGGCGGGAATCGCCACAGAAGCCGGCAGGCGGCATCCACTTTGCCCGCCGCGGCATTCGGTTCGCTCGACTGCTGATAAGTGCTCGACAGCAAGATCAGGCGGTGGATATGCTTGATCGACCAGTCGGAATCGGTGAACTCCGCCGCCAGCCAGTCGAGCAGTTCGGGATGGGTTGGACTTGTGCCGTTGCCGCCGAAGTCGCTGGGCGTATCGACAAGGCCGGTCCCAAAGTGAAAGTGCCAGATGCGGTTGACCATCACCCGCGCGGTCAGCGGGTTCTCCTTGCTTGTGATCCAGTTTGCCAGTTCGATGCGGCGCTGCTGCTCCGGCGAATCCGGATCGAGTTCGAGTGTGCCCGTTACGGTGGGAATGTCCGGCGAGACAACTTCCCGCTTGGCCATCGGGTCGCCGCGATAGAGGCGGTGCGTCAGCGGCGGTTGGGAAAAATTGCCGGCGTACATAAACACGTTCGCCGAATTCCGCAAGTCTCGCAGATTATCGCGGAGCGTATCGAGTTCCGCCAGATCGGCGACGATGTCGGCGTTCAGCTCACCTTCAGCTTGCGACAGCCGGAATCCGACCGCTTGCGGCGAACGGTAGTCGGGGCCTACCCGATCGGCGCTGCCCGCCACCCGCTGCCATTGGCC
>JBBDLY010000142.1:0-1209 GCA_040878585.1 Pirellulales bacterium | reverse complement strand
TTCCGCAATCGGTCGCGGCGGCGGGCCGAGATGTTGTCGATCCGTTGCCCGGCGAGCAGAATTTCGCCCCGGTCGGGCCGGTCGAGCGTGCCGAGCAGGTGCAGCAGCGTGCTCTTGCCCGAGCCGCTGCTGCCGATGATCGCCAGCGACTCGCCGGCGTAGACCTCCAGGTCGACTCCTTCCAGCACCTTGATTTCGTTGGCGCCCTTGCGGTAGCTCTTGTACAAGCCGCGGGCGGCAAGCTGCGCGTCGCCGGACGCGGGGGACTTCTCCCTTCGCGGCTGCGCAGCGACGGCGGCTGCCTTGCGTCGCCGCGGCAGGATCGATTCGCGAACCGCGGGCGCGGCGCTGACGGCAGTGACGTTTGAATTACTCATAGCGGAGCGCCTCCACGGGATGAAGTTTGGCGGCCCGCCAGGCGGGCAGCACGCTGGCGGCGATGGCGATCAGCATCGCCCCGCCGACAATCCAGCCGACGGTGAACGGCTGCACGATCGTCGGAATCGTCTGGAAGTAATAGATCGACGGATCGAACACCGCCTGGCCGCTGGCCCGCTCGAGCAGCACGCGAATGTCGTCGATGTAGGCCACGAACAGCAGTCCCCCCACCATGCCCGCGCCGGCGCCGACCGCGCCCAGCAGTAGGCCGTAGCCGAGAAAGATGCTCATCACGCCGCCGGCCGAGGCGCCCAACGATTTGAGGATGCCGATGTCGCGGGTTTTCTCGACCACGATCATGAAGAAGATCGCCAAGATGCCGAAGCCGGCCACCGCGATAATCAAAAACAGCAGGATGTTGAGGATGCTGGTCTCCATCTGCACCGCGGCCAGCAGCGGGCCTTGCTTGTCGCGCCACGAACTGACCTCGAACAGGTCGAGATGGGCCGCGTAGGCGGTCCGCAGCTTGTTGCGAACGGCTTGCAGATCGGCCCCTTCCTTGAGCTTGATCTGAATCGATGTGACCATGCCGTCTCCGGTGACCGGGTCGACCATTCCGCGCAGTTCTTGCAGCTTGCGCAACGGCACGAACACAAAGGCCGAGTCGTACTCGCTCATTTTGCTTTCGTAGAAGTCGACCACCGTGAAGTTGCCGCTGACGGCGTCGGGCGGCATTCCGGCGGTGGGAAAGGTCACCTTCACGTCGTCGCCCGGCAAGGCCAGGAAATGATCTTGCCCGTCGCTGGTGCGATAGCTGGTCAAGGCCATGCC
>JBBDLY010000141.1:0-1209 GCA_040878585.1 Pirellulales bacterium | reverse complement strand
AACGCGGTTCCTGATTGCTGACGGCTGATAGCTGACAGCTAGCGTTGCCACCACTGAAGTTGTCAAGTTGTTCGCAACATCGAAATTGGAACTACTGAACTTGTATTATTGAGTTCGCAGCGCGTCGTCGGTGTGACGCCTTGCAGACTTCGGCCCCCTTCTCTTCCCAGCGGAGAAGGGCAACCCATCACCCAGCTTCGAAATTGAGATTGCCATGAAATCGGATCGTCGACATGAATTGCAGCAGAACGAACTGGCCCAACGGCTGGAGGTTTGGGTGGAAGCGGTCAAACCGTATGCGTCTTGGGTGGTCGGCGGGGTAATCGTGGGGCTGCTGATTGCCCTGGTCATTACATTCCAGCGAGGCGAGTCACAGGCGGAACGGGACGCCAACTGGAACGAGTTCTACACGGCCGAGGCCACCAACGATACCGAAATGCTCAAGGAACTGGCCGCTCGCCACGCCGGCAAACCGCTGGGCGAAATCACCAGTTTGACCTTGGCCGATTACCACCTGCGAGAAGGGGCAAGGCAAGCGCAGCAGAACCGTAGCGAGGCGCAAAAGAAGTTTGACGAGGCGATCTCGAACTATCTTTCGGTGGCCGATTCGGCCCGCGATCCGATGCTCAAGAATCGCGCCCTGTTCGGTCAAGCCCAAGCATTGGAGTGGAAGATGCAGCTCGCCAAGGCGCGCGAGGTGTACGAGCAAGTGGAAGGCCCGCTCAAACTGCAAGCCCAACAGCGGCTGGCCACGTTGCGGCAGCCGGCCACCGCCAAGTTCTATGACGTCTACGCCTCGCACACGCCGCGACCGCCCGTCGATCCGACACGGCTGTCGCCGAACTTCGAATACTCCGAAGAGGACACCGGCGATTTCGACCTGCTCGGTCCGCTCGACCCGAACAAGTTTGGACCGGCCGATGGCGACGGCGAAGACTTGCTGCAAGATTTGGCGCCGCTCACAGACGGGCTAGATCCACTCGGTGACGGTGCAACTGAACCACTCGGTGATGATGCGAGCGATCCGTCGGCCGATCTGGAGCCGGCTACCGACGACGCCGTCGAGGACGGAGCGAGCGACGACGGAAGCAACGGGAGGCTTGAGGCGGGAGGCGGGAGGCAGGAGGGCGCTGCCGACGAAGGAGCGAGCGAGGACGGAAGCCCTGACGTGGAGGAAGAGGTCGAGTTGGACGATGTCGACTTAGACGA
>JBBDLY010000140.1:0-1210 GCA_040878585.1 Pirellulales bacterium | reverse complement strand
AACAAAAACAGGGTAAAGTAACTTCAGCCAGATCGCCGCCTTTTGCGCAGCCCAGTCCCATCCTACGCAGCCGCGAACCCAACCCAACCGCCGCAAGTCATCCTTGCGGCGGTTTTTCTGTAGGAGGCTTGAGGCTGGAGGCACCAGGCGGGAGAATTAAACTCGGCAGCAACCTGAACCCTGAACCCTGAACCCTGAACCCTGAACCCTCAAACCTCAAACCTCCCATGTCCGATCCCCGACGCACCGACGATCCGGTCGACTACAGCCAGCCGTTTCACATCGAGCTGGCCGCCCGCGTCCATCGCCTGCCTCCTTATCTGTTCGGGCGGATCAATGCGCTGTTGTACGAGAAGCGCCGCGCCGGCGACGACGTGATCGACTTGGGGATGGGCAATCCTTCCGACCCGCCGCAGGATCTGGTGATCGACAAGCTGGCCGAAGCGGCCCGCAATCCGGGCAACCATGGCTATAGCCGCGCCAACGGCATTACCAATCTGCGGCGCGAGGTTTCGAGCAAGTACTTCAGAAAGTACGGCGTGCGGCTCGATCCCGACACCGAAGTGATCACCTGCCTCGGTTCCAAGGAGGGCTTCAGCCATTTGTGTCTGGCGTTGATGGGCCCGGGCGACACGGCGATCGTGCCGGCCCCTTACTTTCCGGTGCATACCTACGCGGTGATGCTTGCCTCGGGCAATACAATCGCGCTAGAGGTGGCCGACAGCGAGAAGTTCCTCAGCAACATCGCCTACACCTGCGAGCATCTCTGGCCGCGGCCGAAGTTGTTGATCTTGAACTATCCGCACAATCCGTCGACCGTGACGGTCGAGCCGGAGTTCTACGTCGAGGTGGTCAAGCTTGCCCGCCGGTTCGGCTTCATGGTAATCAGCGACTTCGCCTATGCCGACGTGGCGTTTGACGGCTACCAGCCGCCGAGCTTTTTGGCTGCTCCCGGCGCCGCGGAAGTGGGCGTCGAGTTCACCACCATGAGCAAGGGCTACAACATGGCCGGCTGGCGGGTCGGCTTTTGCTGCGGCAACCGGGACATGGTCCGCGCGCTGGGCACGATGAAGGCCTACTACGATTACGGCCTGTTCACGCCGGTGCAGATCGCCGCCATCCTCGCGCTCCGCGAGACCGAAGCGGCCGTCGAGCAGCAGTCGCTCGTCTATCAGCAGCGCCGCGACGTATTGGTGGGCGGGCTGCGCCG
>JBBDLY010000139.1:0-1211 GCA_040878585.1 Pirellulales bacterium | reverse complement strand
GGGCCGCGATGTCCGCCGTAGCCGTCGATGTTGTGGCAGTACATGCAGCCCTTGGTGTGGACCAGCGCCGCGCCGTTGGCCACCGGCCCCTCGGTCGCGCCGACCACGCTCTCCGGCAGCGGTTCGACGCCGAAGTCAGGCGACCACGGCTTACGGTAGCCGTAAATCGTCAACACGACAAAGGCAATTCCCCCGGCAATCACCGTGCCGACCGCCCACGGCCGCTTGCTCGGGGCGCGATGACCCTTGTTGGAAATCAGCGGCAAGAAGAACATCAGCAAGAACGCCGCCACCGGAGAACCGAGGATAATCCAAGTCTCCAGGTCGGGCGGCAGCATCGAAAGAATCGCAAAGTACCACCAGAAGTACCAGTCGGGCATCGGATTGGTATGGATTCCGCTTGGATCGGGCGGACCTTGCAGCGTGGGCGGCCCCAGGAAGACCGCGCATCCGAGAATCACCACGACCATCGCCGTCGAGAACACCACGTCGCGCCACATCGCATCCGGAAAGAACGGCACGCCGGTCTTCTTCAACCGCTGGTGGTACGCTTCCTTGTAGGTCTTCGGATCGACCGGTTCGTCCCGCTTGGGCATTTCCGAAACGCCGTGCCGCAACAGCAGCAGCAAATGGAGTGCAACGCCGGCGATAATCATGCCCGGCAAGACGAACACGTGAACGACGAAGAATCGCGTCAGCGTCGAACCGCCCACGGTTTCGCCGCCAAGGATGAAATGCGCCAACGTCGGACCGATCAGCGGCGTGCGACCGGCCATTTCGGCCGCCACGGTCACCGACCAGACGCCGTTGGCGTCCCACCGCAACAGTTGGCCCGTGAAGGCCATGCCCATCACAAAGAACAGCACGACCACGCCGCTCATCCAGTTCATCTCGCGAGGGTATTTATAGGTGGCGTGCAAAAAGACCTGCACCATGTGGATCACCGCCAGCATCACCATCGCCGAGGCGCCGTAAAAGTGCATGCCGCGCAGCACACTGCCCAACGGCGCCTGTTCGGTAATGTACACCAGACTCTGGTACGCCTGGTCGCCGCCGGGCACGTAGACCAGCGCCAGCCCAATGCCGGTCACGATCTGCACGATGAACGCGGTCAACGTCGCGCTGCCGAACACATACCACCAGCGGGCGTCGCGGGGGACGATGTGCGTGAGGATCGGCATCACGTAATCCGAGAAGCCCGACCGGTCGTC
>JBBDLY010000138.1:0-6341 GCA_040878585.1 Pirellulales bacterium | reverse complement strand
TAAGTGGTTAGCGCGGTGCGACGGGTGTTCGCCCGCGGGTTAATCCAAATCACCTGGCCCATTCGGACAGAAGAACACGGGAGAATCACGCATGAATGAACATGTAATGACGACGGAAGACAGACAGAATCGGCACGAACTGCATCACGTGGGCGAGCATTGGTGGTGGTTCTTGGTGTTGGGCGGGGCCATGGCCCTGTTGGGCATGATCGCCATTGGGTCGTCGTTTGCCGCCACGATGTTCACGATCGTATTTTTCGGATTGCTGCTGATGGTGGCGGGAATCGCACAAATCGTGACCTCGTTTTGGACGGGCAGATGGAGCGGCTTCATGCTGTATTTGTTTGTAGGCGTGCTGTATACCGTCGTCGGCTTCTTCCTGATCGACGAACCGGCCCAGGGCGCGGTGGCGATGACCTTTGTGTTGGCAGCCATGTTGATCGCCAACGGCGCGATCCGCTTGATCGCCGCCTTGACCGATCGCTTCGCCGGCTGGGGCTGGGCGTTGCTTAGCGGTGCGGTTTCGATCTTGCTGGGACTGATGATCTACAAAGGGTGGCCCGACACCGGGCTGTTCATCATCGGCCTGTTCGTCGGCATCGAGCTGCTGTTCGCTGGGCTGGGATGGATCATGTTCTCGCTCGGCCTCAAGCAGGTCAAAGACGCGTAAGTAAGCCGTAGCCCGATTTAGAAAAACTCGGCACAGCGACCAAGGCGCGGCCGTCCGTTGCAAAGCAACAGGCGGCCGCAGCTTTGCGCATCAGAGGCTGGGAAATCATTGACTCGGCCTAGGAATCGCCACCTCAACATCAGCCGCGCTGCGCTATCGGACGGCTTTTTGGCGCCAACCGGGGGCTAGCGCCCTGCGGCTGATGTTTGATGGCGAAGCTACACAGACTCTCAAGCCTCAAGCCTCCCGCCTCAAGCCTCACTTAGCCTTTTCCTGTTGCAGCTCGAACATCGAGTCGATCCGTTCACGGAGTTGCTTCATGGTCACCGGCATTACCATTACCTGCCGGTGCGTGTCGATTTCGGCCTCCCGCGTCCAGTCGGTTTGATCTTCATCGAGCAACAGGATGGCGGGCATCGACTGCGTGCCGACGCCGCCGCCGAGTTTGTTGAAGCCGACCACGGCGTCGTGGCCGATCGATTCGGCGCAAAACACCACGCATCGGGCGGGACAGGCGTCTTCAAAGCGCTGCAAGGCGCGATACGGATTGCTCACCATCAGCACGCGATAACCGTGCTTCTTGAGACGTTCGCGAAGAATCTCCTGCATTTGAGGATTGTTTTCGACGAGCATCACCACCCGTTGCTCGCGCGGCTCTGCGCGAGCGGCGGCCAATTCGGCGGCCACTTTCCCCTGTACGGCGTCGAGTTCCGTCAGCAATTCGCGCGGCGTCTGGTGCCGATGATGGGGATTGAGGTCCATCGCCTTGCCAACCAGCTTGGCCAGGGAGGGAGGCAGATCGGCAACCTCCGTCTCGATCGGTGTGACTTCCTCGAACCGAGAGCGGGCCAGCCGCTTGACCCGATTGCGCGACTCGACCAACGGCGAGGCGCCTGAAAGCATGTGATACAACATGCAGCCGAAGAAGTAGATGTCGCTGCGGGCGTCGTCCTTGCGAACCCCCGTGCAGCGTTCCAGGCCGGCGTAGTCGATCGTGCGGGGATTGGGGAACTGAGCCAGGGCCTCGTCGGTCATTTCCTCGCTGGCGGCGGCCAGGCCGAAGTCGACCAACTTGGCGTCGCCGCGGGAAGAGACGAGTACGTTGGTGAGCTTCATGTCGCGATGGCTCACTCCCTGCTCAGACGCATAGGTCAGGCCGCGGGCCACGTCGAGCATCAGCCGGATCGCCTCGGTCGGTTCGATCCGCTTGCGGATCTTAAGAAACTCGCGGAGATTGCGCCCTTCGACGAAACCCATCGTCAAAAAGTGCGTGTCGCCTTGCGAGTAGACGTCGTAGATCGGCACGATGTTGGGATGTCTCAATTGCATGCCCATCCGACCTTCGCGAAGGAACGGTCCGGTATGCTCGGGATTCTCCGAATACCGGCTCCGCAGCACCTTCAGCGCTACCTGCTCTCCCGAGTCACGATCTTCGGCCCGATAGACGCGCGCGAAGGAACCGGTGCCGACCAGATACAACACCCGGTAGTTGCCGTAGAAATAGCCCTTGCTGTCGCCTCGTAGCAGGCGAGTGGTTTGAAAGCTGGTCAACAGCTCGCGGCGGATCAGGTGCTGCGTGAACTCGTCGACGGAAACGTCGCTCCCCCCCAGCCGCTGCCAGGCGTCATTAACCTGGGCCGTGGTGAGTAAATCGAGATCGATGCATCGCTGCGCGATCGCTTCCGCCGTATCCAGTGCCATCCAAACCTCTTTAGACATAGCTCTCGCACCCGCCCCAGGCCGAAAGCACTGCTGTTCCCAATCATTCATCCTAGGACACCGGTGCGGCCCGTTCAATCGGCCGGCGTCCGCCGCCGGCCGTGCGCTGCTGATCCGATGCGACGGTAGGGGCGATTGTCGCGTGGAATCCCAAAGGCGGGTGGCCGGGGGAGGGAACAATGATCATTTACGGCCATACTGTGTTCGTTGTAGAGCCGCTGAATTGTTCCCCAAAATTACAAAAAAACTCCGGCGGCCAGGGCATTGGCGGCCGGAGTTGCGCGAAGCACGAAGATTCGCAGGTGTTGTTCTCTTAACGCTTTATCAGGCTTGTTCTTCCAGCTTGGCCTGCAACTCGTCGCGCTCGCGGCGAGTGGCCTCCAGGTCGAACATCAGGTACTTCATATCCAGGCGGAGTTGGGCCAAGGCGTCTTGCACCAGGGTGAGAATGCGGCGGCGGCGACGGCTGTTTTCAGCCACTTTCTCATACAAAAGGCTCAGTTTCGCCCGCTGGACTTCCGGCAAGCCGGCGATGGCATGCTGCAACTCAATCATCTCGGCCGGCAGTTGGTCAGGGTCGGCGACGGCGAATCGTGAAGTTTGGCTCATGGTGCGTTTCCTTGGGTGAGGGTTGATGTCTCGTTATTGCACTGTGCATGCCAAACCACAATCTGCGAAGGAAGAAACACCGCAACTTACATAATAGAAACAGGTTATGGCAATTGTTCGAATTCTTGGCGGAGGGCCGGCTGTGGCGTTTTCGCCACGAGTTGCTCTGGAAGAAAGTCGCAAATCTAGGTATTAAAAGCATTTACGTGCGGCATGTTGCCGCCCGGCCACATGAATACGCAATGCCCTGCCATGTCGCCCTGCGCCTGCCAAAAGACAATGAACCGCTCTCGATGCTGCGCCGCCGTCTGCTTGGGGCTGCTGGGGATATGGCTGTTGGCTGCGCTGCCTCTTTGCTTTGGACAGGAGCACTCGCGAATCCGATTTGGTTTTGAAGAGCCGAATCCTTCCTGGCGCGCGGTGCATTCCGATGGCAATGGCCGCGTCGTCGCCCAAGCCCGAGTGCAGCAGCCGGTTCATTCCGGCGGCGTGTGCGAACACCTCCATCTTCGCCAAGGGGGCGGCACGCGCTTCTATGTGGGGCAGCCGATCGGGCAAGCGCCGATCATTGCCGAGACGGAGGCCCGGCTGTGGGTGCGATCCGACCGTTCCGGTCTACAAATGCTCTTGAGGGTGGTGCTGCCCCGCTCGGTCGATCCCGACAGTGGAGAGGCACTTGTCACGTACATCGGCGGTACGCTGTACAACGAGACGGGGCGCTGGCAGCAGCTCGTGGTAAAGGACGTACCGCAGGCATTGGAGCGGCAGTTGCGCGTGCTTCGTGCTCAATACGGCAGTCAAGTCGACGGGCGCGAAGCGTATGCCGATCTGGTCGTCATCAACGGCTACGGCGGACCGGGAGACACCAACCTGTGGATTGACGAACTGGAAGTGTTCGGCATTCTGCACGGAGCGATGCGTGGCGAAGCGAACGAGTCGCTCGTTGCCCAGGTACTATTCGACGAACCGGCCGTCGCGGCCGGCGATCCGCCGCCTGCCAAGGCGCCAGAGATCAAGCTCAATGGAACGACGCTGCTCTATCAAGGGCGTCCCGTCTTTCCGCGGATCGTGGAACATCGGGGCGAACCGTTCACGGTGCTGCGGGAACTTGGCTTCAATGCAGTTCGGCTACGGCAAACCCCCACCGCGGCTCAACTCGGCGAAGCAGCCGCGGCGGGCATGTGGCTGGTTTGTCCGCCGCCGGTCGTCGCCCCAGGGCAGCAGATCGGCGCGGCCTATCACCCTGTGCTGGCTTGGCATTTGGGCGAGGACCTGGCGCAGCCGCAGATCAGCGGCGTGCAGTCGAGCGTGGAGCGACTGCGGGAAGCAGACGGCACGGTCAAGCGGCCGGTTATTTGTCAGCCCGACACCGAGTTGCGAACGTATAGCCGGCTGGTCGACGTCGTTGTCACCGGCCGCAATCCGTTGGGTACCACGCAGTCACTGGCCGACTACTCGACCTGGTTGCGAGAACGACCCCGGCGGGCGCGGCCCGGCTCGACCGTCTGGTCGCTGGTAGCGACCGAACCGGCCGCCGCGGCCGATGGGACCATGGCTTTGCCGGCATCCGTGCCGACCGGGCAGATACGCCGTCTGGCCTTGATCGCACTGGCGACCGGCGCCCGCGGTTTATTCTTCGAATCGCATTCTCGACTCGACGCCCCCGACACGGCCACGCGGCGGCGGTCGTTGCAGTTGCGTCTGCTCAACGACGAACTTCGCTTGATCGAGGCCTGGGCGGCCGCCGGCAGCTTCGTCACACCGGCCCAGACCAGCGATCCCTATACGACGGCCACCGTCCTGCAGACTGAGCGCGCCCGGTTGTTGGTGCCGCTCGATTTGCCCCCCAACGCGCAGCATGTGGCCCCCAGCGCCCCGCAGACGCCGGGGCAAGCGGATACGACCTATTTCGTCGCCCCAGGCGTGCCCGCCAGCAACGACGCCTACGAACTTTCGCCGGCCCACTTTCGGCCGCTTCCGCACCGGCGGGTTACCGGCGGCGTCGGGCTGAGCTTGCCCCGCGGCCAGGCGGCTTCGCTGGTCGTACTCACGCAAGACGCCTTGGTCATCAATCAGTTGGCCCGCCGCGTGCAACAGTCGCGGCAATCGACTTCGATCCACATCCGCGAACTGGTCGAGATCGAACTGGCCGAAACCGAGCGGATCGCCGGCCTGCTGGCTTCGGCCGGCAGGGACGTCGATGGGGCCAAGGTCGCCGCGCTGCTCGACAGCAGCCGCGGCATGCTGGAGATCGCTGATCGGTCGCTGGCGCAGCAAGACTACCAGCAAGCCTACCGGGCCTGCCGCACGGCGTTGGCCGTCATCGCCGACGCGCAAAATATGCTGTGGAACATTCCGTCGCAACAGGCGGTCGCAATTACGCAGTCGCCGCTGCCGGCCACGCTGGAATACTTGCCGTCGATGGTGCGATTTGCCGCCGACGCCGCGAGTTTTCAGTTCGGCCCCAACGTGTTGCCGGCGGGGGACATGGAAGATCTGGCTGCCTTGCGCGGCGCCGGTTGGCGGCATTTCAATCTGCCGCAAGACGACGTCCGCACCGATGTGGAACTCTCCACGCTCGGACCGCGTGCCGGGCGTGGCAGCTTGCACCTGAGCGTGCTGCCGGTCGACGCCGCCCAGCCCAGCCGACTGATCGAAGCCCCGCCGGTGTGGGTCACCTCTCCGGCGGTTCCGATTCGTGCCGGTCAATTGGTCGAAGTCCGCGGTTCGGTCCGCGTGCCGAATCCGATTCAAGGCAGCGTCGACGGGCTGTTGGTCATCGACTCGGTCGGCGGCCCGGCCCATTGCCTGCGGTTGGGGCACTCGGTCGATTGGCAGGAATTCTCTTTCTTCCGTCGGGCAACAGCCGACGGCGCGATCTCGGTCACCTTCGCCCTGTCCGGCATCGGCGACGCCTGGATCGACGACGTCACCCTCCGACCGGTGATTGGCAGCCAACCGTAACGACTCGCTGCCCTAACCGGCTTGCCTTGAGAGGTAGTCGAGAAAGTAGGACGGGACCATTGTCCCGTCCGTCCGTAGCGGAATTCGCCAGAATTCCGACGCATCCATATCAATTCGGTGGCTGCGGAACTCTCCGCGAGTTCCGCTACGCGTAGACTGGACGGGACAATGGTCCCATCCTGGGCTGCGCAAAAGGCGGCGATCTGGCTGAAGTTACTTTACCCTGTTTTTGTTCCCGCCGTGGGAGACGGTAGCGGCTTAATGACGAATGTCGAAATCCGAATGACGAAGGAATGACGAATCACGAATGACGAACGATGGCAGTTCCTCCAGAGAACAGACGTGTTACGAATGACGAAGTTCCTCATTCGGCATTCTG
>JBBDLY010000137.1:0-1217 GCA_040878585.1 Pirellulales bacterium | reverse complement strand
CGATGTGCCATCAATCAGCTATGTCCTTCGTCTAAAATTGGAACTACTGAAACTACGAGGCCGAATCGGAGCGGATATTCATCAGATTGAGTATGTTCGGTCGGGGAACCGGCGGATGGGGCGCCGTGCCGGCATTGTTCGCCGCCGACCCTTCCGCGGCAAGGTCGCGTTCGCTACCGGCTTGTTCGGCCAGGTCACTGCCGGCCTGTTCGGCCAAATCACTGCCGGCTTGTTCGGCCAAATCGCTACCGACCAGATCGGTCAAGTCGAGCAATCCGATCGGGCAACCTTGCGGGTTGACAACCGGCAGCTCGCTGATGCGGCGTTCGGCCATGATCTTCAGCGCGTCGACCACCATGCTTTCGGCAGGCACGATTAACGGCTGCCGGGTCATTACCTGCTCAACGGGCGTTTCCAGAAAATCGATCTCGCGGCGCTCGAAAAGCTTGGCCAGGTCGCTGTCGGTGAAGATGCCGCACAGCTTGCCGGAATCGTCCAGCAGCATCAGCGCCCCGCTGCGACGACCGCTGGTGGTGCGGCTCACAAGCACTTCGCGCACCGTTTGTGTGACCAGCGCCGTGCGGCACTCGTCGAGCTTGCGCATGTGGGCCTCGACCTTGCTCAGCTTCCGTCCCAGGCTGCCACCCGGATGGAAGCGGGCAAAGTCCTCCGGCTGAAAGGCCCTCATGCGGCTGGTCACCAAGGCCAGCGCATCCCCCATGGCGAGCATCGCCGTGGTGCTGGTACTGGGGGCAAGCCCTAACGAGCAGGCTTCCTTTAACGGTCCCAGGTCGAGTACCACGGTGGCCGCCTTGGCCAGCGTGCTGCCGCGGCGTCCGGTGATGGCGATGATCGCGGAATGCATTTCGGCCAGCGGCGGCAGCAGTCGCAACACCTCTTCCGTCTCGCCGCTTTGGGACAGCACCAGCACGACGTCGTCGCGATGGATCCGTCCTAAATCGCCGTGAAACGCCTCAGCCGGATGAAGAAAATGGCTCCTCGTGCCGGTGCTGGCCAGCGTGGCGGCCAGCTTCTGGCCGATCAGGCCCGCTTTGCCCATGCCGGTGACGATCACGCTCGATTCACAGTCGAACAGCAACTCGGTCGCCCGGCAGAACTCGGTATCCAGGCGCGAAGCCAGGCTGAGCAGTGCGGTTCCTTCCAAGCGAATGATCTCGCGGGCGTAGCGGATCTGCTCGAAGGGGCTTAACGCGGGG
>JBBDLY010000136.1:0-1223 GCA_040878585.1 Pirellulales bacterium | reverse complement strand
CCGCGGTGGCGGCCATGGCCCGTTCGGCCGGCGCCAACGAGTTGTACGAGTTGTTCTTCCGCTACGGGGCGCGCGACTTCCGTTCGATCGGACACAAGGCGATTTTCGTCGCCAATAGCTATCGCACGCTGCAATGCATCGGTTGGCAACATGCCGAACCGGTGGTTCGTTCGCTGGCCTACGCGTTGCTGATGCACGAAGCGGGCAATCCCGCCGAGCGCGACGCCGAAGCGGATCGCCCCTTCCGCCGCAACCAGGAACTGGCCGGCAAGATTCGCCCCGACTGGCTCGACGGCCGACCGAACGATCAGGCGACCGAGACACTGCTGGCGACGCTCCGCACCGGCTCCAACGACGAGGCGTGCGATGCGGTGGTCGAACAGCTCAACGCGGGTGCGGCTCCCGCCTCGATCTGGGACGCGCTGCACGTCGCCGCCGGCGAACTGTTGATGCGGCAGCCGGCGATTGTCGCGTTGCATGCGGTCACCACGACCTATGCGCTGTACTTCGCCTATCAGGCCAGCGGCAGCGACGAGACGCGCAAGCTGCTGTTGCTGCAAAACGCCGCCTTCCTGCCGATGTTCCGCGAGGGAATGGGCAGCCGCGGACGGGTACACGACAGCCAGATCAGCCTGTTTGAAGAGGCCGACGACACAGTGGGCAAGGACCTCTCACCGCAAGCGATCTTCGAGACGCTCAATCAAGATTCTCGGCTGGCGTCGACGATGGCCTTCGCCTACCTGCAGCGGGGCGGTTCGCCCAAGGAACTGATCGATACCGCCCGGGTGTTGATCTTTCGCAAGGGAAGCGGCGCGCACGACTACAAGTTCAGCTCGGCGATCCTGGAAGACTATTACCACGTCTCGCCTCAATGGCGCAACGCCTACCTGGCGAGCAATATCTTCAAACTTCGCGGTTCCGGCGACCGCGACAACGCACTGTTCGACCGAGTATCCAACCTGCTCGCGTGACTGCACCCTTCGTGATGGCGGCGTCTCGCCACCATGTGAGAACAACGATCCGGGTAACACTTCAGGCGTCTGCTGCACCACGCATGGCACGGTCGGAACCAACCCTTCTCCCTGAGAAGGTGGCCGAAGGCCGGATGAGGGCGCAGCGTTAGAGTGGTATGTCCAGCGAGTATTCTTGGGACTGCACGGATTAGCACCGCGCCCTCATCCGTCTGCTGCGCAGCCACCTTCTCCCAGAGGGAGAAGGGTTTT
>JBBDLY010000135.1:3288-6431 GCA_040878585.1 Pirellulales bacterium | reverse complement strand
TGCGCGGCGATCCCGATTTCATCGAACTGACCTCGGTGATTGTCTAGCAAGCCTGTTCCGCCAACGAGAGTTCGGCATTGTGCGGTGTCGCGTCTTCCTCGGCGGCCAGCAGTTGCACCAAGGTATGCGGCGGAGCGGTGAGCTTCAGGATCGGTGCGAACTCCTCGAACTCGGCATCGAGCCGGGCGAACAACTCCTCTAGCGAAGGCGCCGCGGCCCCTCCGGTCAGATGGCGATAGGCCGCCAGGAATGCGTTTCGTTCCCGCCAATCCGCATCAGCCACACTCGGCAGCAGCGACGACAGCGACACGGCCAGTTCGTTCTTGGTGGCCTTCGACCCGGCGAGCAGTTCGACCAATTGGCAATGCGAACCGATCAACGCGCCGAACTCCTCTGGCAATTTCCAGTTCTCGGCCAGCAGTCGGCCGGCGTCGGCGTGCGTCCAGCCGAACCGCGCCTGCTCCAGCGTGGAAAGTCGAGCGCCCGTTTCTCGCTGGTCGAGTAGTTCCAGATAGTCCTCGGCCAGTTCCTTGGCCAGCAATGGCACGGCCATGTCTTGCAGCAGCGCCGCGGCGAACGCTTCTTCCGGTTCCACTTGACCGAGTATCCGGGCCATGCTCCGCGCGAACAACGCCCGGCGAAGCGAATCTTGCCACAGGCCGCGCAAATCGAACGGGCCGCAGCGCGGATTCGGCATCAGGCTGAACACCGCGCTCCACAAGGCGAAGTTCTTGATCGTGCGAATACCGACCAGCGTGATCGCCAACTTGACGTTCGAGATCTCGCGCGAGAAGCCGAAATAGGACGAATTGACGAACCGCAGCACCTGGCTGGTCAGGCCCGGATCGGCCTCGATCGGTGCAGCGAACTCGGCCGGTCCATTGTCGGGGTCTTGAGCAAGCTCCAGCAGGATAATGGCGCTTTGCGGCATGGCGGGCAACTGCGCGCCGGCGACAAGCTGGTGTAATTCGATTGCGCGTGAGGAATCGTGTTCCATCATCGGTCCGGCATCCCTTTGATTTGGGGTAATAGAAGAGTCGAGCGGCATGGCTCGCTGTCGAAACCTAGGACACGATCCCCTGCGATGCAAACCGGCACACCAGAAGCAGCGGTCATGGCGGCCCCGCCCACTGCCTCCGATGTTGCCTTTTCAGGACGTCCAGCCCTTAACGGTTGTTGCTCGAATGCAACCGGCCGATTTTCTGTAGGGAATCGAGTCACGCTGCAAAAGGTTGTCACCACGAAGGTTGCAGTCGTTGGTCGCCCGGCTGCCGACGGTTTGGCCCGCTGGTTGCGTAGTGAATGGGCGAACCAGCTTTTTTCCGCGCACCTCTCGACCCCGGCTTGGTCATGCCCGATGCCAGCTTCATCCGGACGATCCTCATTCTGGCCATGTCGTTGCCGGCGGTGACGCTGCTGGCCTGCTGGGGCGACTCGGCCGACCGCCTGGCCCAGATGCATCCGTCCGTGCTGGCCGCCATGCAGTTGCTTGTCTCCTTGACTGCAATGATGGTCGTCGAGGGCGAAACGCGAACCGTGGCCGGGGCTTCCAGCCCCGGCGAGCTTTAATCCGACAGCGCATATTCAGCGTCGTGAAGGCAGAAAGTGCCAGTTGCCAACCGTGCCTTTTCGGGATTTGCCCGAATGTAACTTTGGATACGAAGCAACTCTTTTTGGTCGCGGACGATATGGTCATAGGAATCGTCCATCCACAGTGGTCCCGAACGATGGAGACGCTCATTGATCAGATTCGCCGTGTAACTCTTGATGGAGTGCAGCAAGTCTTCCAATTCGACATTGTCGTACGGAGTTGCCAGCAAGTGAACGTGGTTTGGCATCACGACGAAATCGCCGGTATTCAGTCGTTCTCCATGAAAATGCAGTAGAGACTCCGCAACGATTCCACCGATTTCCGAATTTCGCAAGACGCACTCGCCAAGCCCTCGGTCAAGATACTCGAATAGCTTGCCAACAAAGTGCCGCTCGAACAGGCGACGATCTCGTGTTGACAGCCGACGAACTGCCTGTTTCAGGGAAGTGACTCTTAAGTCGATGCCCCGGGCAGCGAGCCATGAATCGCGTTCGACTCTCCACTCTTCAACCACCCCTCGCGGCAGAGAGTCAGCAAGGCGGAAGGTAACGAAGTACGTGCAGCCGGTTTGTCGCCAATGGGGTAACAAGCCATTGTAGTAGATCCGGACTTCGCCCGATTCGTTAAACGGCTTGAAAGGCAGTCGTTCAGACATCGTGGGTGCGCTTGCGCATAAACTTCCGGCGAGATTTAGACAGTGAAACCGAATGTAATTCGGTTTCGCCAGGGCTGGAAGCCCCGGCCACTATGCGGCGGCGGTTTGAAACTTGCCGGCGTGCAGCGCCAGCAGTTCGTCGGCCAGCGCGCGGTAGTCTTCCGCGCCGTTGCAATCTGGCGCGTATTGAAAGATCGGCTGGCCGAAACTGGGCGCCTCGGCCAGGCGGATATTGCGGCGGATGCGCGTGGAGAAGATTCGCGCCGCTCCCCAGGGAGCGTTCGCGCCGGTCGATTGCTCGAAGTAGCGCTCCACGTCGCTGCTCACTTCCGAGGCCAGTCGCGTGCCCGACTCGTACAGGCAGAGCACCACGCCGGCTAGGGTCAGTCGCTCGTTGAGACGGCGAGCGACCAGGTGCAGCGTCTCCAGCAGTTTGCTCAGTCCATGCAGTGCGAGATAATGCGGCTGCAGCGGCAGTAGCACTTCGTCGACCGCGGCCAAGGCGTTGATGGTGAGCACACCCAGCGACGGAGGGCAATCGACCAGCACGTAGTCGAACTGCTGCTGGTCGGCGGCCAACTTGTCGCGCAAGATCATCTCTCGGCCGACCACTCCGGCCAGTTCCACTTCGGCGGCGGCCAGGTCGATGTGGCTGCCGACCAGCCAGAGATTTTCGGCAATCTGCGTGCGGGCTTCTTCCAGGCTGACTTCGCCGGTGAGCACGTCGTACATCGAGCGAGCGTGGCTGCCCGGTTCCACGCCCAGATGGAGCGAGGCGTGGGCTTGCGGATCGAGATCGATCAGGCAAACCTGTTTACCGCGATCCGCTAGCGCGGCGGCCAGGTTGACGCTGGTGGTCGTCTTGCCGACGCCGCCCTTCTGGTTCATGATGGCTAT
>JBBDLY010000135.1:0-3188 GCA_040878585.1 Pirellulales bacterium | reverse complement strand
TCGACCTAGAGCGAATGCGGTGCTAGCAAGGAGGGCGGGAAGTGGCGATAGCGGAAGGCGGAACGCGTAAAGCCGGCGGCCACAAAGCCAATCTGAAATCTGAATTCCAAAATCCGCAATCCATCGACTGGCCGGATGCCGACTGGCTACGGCGGTTTCGCCGCCGCTTGCGCGGCTGGTATCGGCGTCATGCCCGCGATCTGCCGTGGCGAAGCGAACCCAATCTGTACCACAGTTGGGTCAGCGAGATCATGCTGCAGCAGACGCAGGTGGCCACGGTCGAGGCGTACTTTCGGCGGTTCATCGCGGCCTTTCCCACGATCGCCGAGTTGGCCGCCGCCGACGAGCAAGCCGTGCTGCGACAGTGGGAAGGACTGGGCTATTACCGCCGCGCGCGGCAACTGCATCAGGCGGCCAACCAGATTGTCGCCGAGCATGGCGGCGCGTTTCCTCGCGAAATCGAACAAGTGGTCGCCTTGCCGGGTGTCGGTCGCTACACGGCCGGTGCGATTCTCTCGATCGCCGACGGCCAGCGTCATCCCATCCTGGAAGCGAACACCATCCGGCTTTATGCGCGACTGCTGCGACTCGAGGACGATCCCGCCAAGGCCGAATCGCGGCAAACGCTGTGGCGATTTGCCGAGGAAGTGTTGCCCCGCCGCGACGTGGGCGAGTTCAACCAGGCGCTGATGGAACTCGGCTCGCTCGTCTGTCTGCCGCAGCAGCCCAAGTGCTTGCTCTGTCCGGTAAAGCAACTATGCCCC
Organism: Pirellulales bacterium; assembly: GCA_040878585.1. Lineage (GTDB taxonomy): Bacteria > Planctomycetota > Planctomycetia > Pirellulales > UBA7805 > JBBDLY01. The sequence continues at coordinate 2,424 of JBBDLY010000135.1, read as the reverse complement.
ACTTTCGCCGCCGGCTTGCAGGCGGAAATTCCCCGACCGAAGGCCAAGAAACAGTTCACTCGGCTTGAGGAAGTCGCGGTCGTCGTCGAGCGCCGCGGCCAAGTTCTGCTGCGGCGCTGTGCCAACGGAGAGCGGTGGGCCGGGCTGTGGGACTTTCCCCGCTTCGCACACGCGGCAACGAACGGGCAGCTTCAGGGAAGACCATCGCGACGGACGATTGTCGAGTCGACACGTGATTTGACGGGTATCGAGATTGAACTGGGCGAGCACCTCGCCACGATCAAGCACGGCGTCACTCGCTACCGTATTACGCTCGAATGTTTCGCAGCCGTGCCGCAGGCCGGCGAGTGCAAACGACGAACCGACGGCTTGCGATGGGTCGGCATCGGCCAACTCGACGAGTATCCACTCAGCACGACCGGACGCAAGTTGGCCAAACTGGTGCAGCAGTGGTGAAACTTCCAGAATCGCTCATGTCGGACGATTTAACGCAAAGACGCGAGGGCGCCAAGGCGCTAAGAATGAGATTGCTTTGCGCCTTGGCAACTTTGCGCCCTTGCGTTTTTAGCCGCGCCCGATATCACTTTCCCGCCCCTACAACTAAAATGAAGGCCTGATTCCCTCGAGCCTGCTTTCCTCCCGCATGGTAGTCCTATGCCGCAATCAAGTTCCCATGAAGCACTACTGTCGAAGATCAAAGATCAGTCCGCGCTGGTCGGCGTGATCGGCCTGGGGTATGTCGGCTTGCCGCTGGTGCGGTCGTTCATTGCCGCCGGATTTCGCACGATCGGCTTCGACGTCGACCCGCGGAAGGTCGATAAGCTGCGCCGCGGCGAGAGCTACATCGGGCATATTCCCGACTCGCAGATCGCCGAGTTCATCGGTGGCGGCCGTTTCGAGCCGACGGCCGACATGGCTCGGCTCGGCGAGGCCGACGCGCTGTTGATCTGTGTGCCCACGCCGCTGACCGACAGCCGCGACCCCGACCTCAGCTACGTGGAACAAACGACCGAACAGATCGCCCGCTGCCTGCGTCCCGGACAGTTGATCGTGCTGGAAAGCACCACCTATCCCGGCACCACGCGGGACGTGATGCTGCCGATTTTGCAACAGCGGCCGCTTGCCGTCGGTGCCGATTACTTTCTGGCCTACAGCCCCGAGCGGGAAGATCCCGGCAACGCCCAGTTCAGCTCCAATACCATCCCCAAGGTGGTCGGCGGATTGGACGAGGCGAGCCAGCAGGCGGCCGTCGCGCTGTACGAGCAGGCGGTGGTGGCGGTGGTTCCGGTCGCCAGCGTGGAGATCGCCGAGGCGTGCAAGATACTGGAAAACACCTATCGCTCGGTCAACATCGCGATGGTCAATGAGCTGAAGGTGCTGTTCGATCGGCTGAGAATCGACATCTGGGAAGTGATCGAGGCGGCTAAGACCAAGCCGTTCGGCTTTCAGGCGTTCTATCCCGGCCCCGGCCTCGGCGGCCATTGCATTCCGATCGATCCGTTCTATCTTTCCTGGGTGGCGCGGAAACACGGGTTGAACACGCGGTTCATCGAACTGGCGGGCGAAATCAACACCAGCATGCCGCGGTACGTGGTCACGCGCCTGGGCGAGGCGCTCAATCAGCGCGGCAAGCCGATCAAAGGCAGCCGCATTTGCATCTTCGGCGTGGCCTACAAAAAGGACGTCGACGACCCGCGGGAAAGCCCTTCGTTCGAGTTGATGCAACTGCTCGAAGAACGCGGCGCGGAGCTAAGCTACTGCGACCCGCACGTGCCGAAGCTGCCGAAGATGCGGCACTACGAGGTGCCCGACCTGTCCAGCGTCGACCCCACGCCGGAGTTTCTGCAAGGCCTCGACTGCGCCCTGATCTCGACCGACCACACGGGGTTCGACTACGCGGCGATCGTGCAGCACGCCCCGCTGGTAGTCGACACGCGGAATGCCACGGCCGGCGTGACGGAAGGGCGGGAGAAGATATTCAAGACGTGACGACCATGCTCCAAACCCAGGGTATTGCCATTTCCCAGGGAGACGTCCATCGATTCTAAGCGCAAGCATTCTTGATTTCGGATAGAATGGAAGCAACTTGCGGAGGGAAACTATGAGCACGACCGAGCCGATCCAAATCGCCCATCCCCACGTCGAACGCCGTACCGGCGTACAAGGCGGACGTTTTGTCATCAAGGGAACGCGATTCCCGATCAGTTCCGTCGTACAAAATCATCGGCGGGGACTGACCGTCGAGGACATGTTGCGAGAGTTTCCCCATTTGTCTCCCGCGCAACTGTATGACGCACTCTCCTTCTATTACGACCATCGTGAAATGATCGATCAGGAGATTACGGAGATGGCCGACGTGGCCCAAGCATCCGCCACGTACCCTCCTACGCTCGATCGGTCGAATGGCAGCGATTAAGGTCTATC
>JBBDLY010000134.1:6111-6508 GCA_040878585.1 Pirellulales bacterium | reverse complement strand
CGCCGCCGCGCCTCGGCGAGATACTCCGTCAACTGCTCGCGGGTGGCGCCCACGCAGGTCAGGTGCGACGCCACCGGCAGGCGATACGTTTCGCGAACGCGGCAGACGATGTCGAGCGTCTTGTCGCGCGTCGATCCACCAGCCCCATACGTGCAGGTGATGAAGTCAGGCTGGAACTTGACCAGTTCGTCGACGTGCCGAAACAACTCCTCCTCGCCGGCGGCCGACTTGGGAGGGAAAAGCTCGAACGACAGGCCGAAGCGGCCGGGGATGTAAAAGTTGGTTAGCGACATAGAGGTGTTCGTGTCGGGAGGGCGGAACCATTCGCTTATTAGCATCAGCCGGTGGGCGCTAGCCCTCGGTTCGGGCCGCTACCGACGCTGAACCGAGGGCTAGC
>JBBDLY010000134.1:0-6101 GCA_040878585.1 Pirellulales bacterium | reverse complement strand
CCCCCCCCCCCCCCCCCCCCCCCCCCCCCCCCCCCGCCGGCTGATATTACTAGCCTAAAGCGAGAGCGGCTCGGATGAAAGGGGTTCACCCGAGTCGACCCGTTCGGCCGCCGTCAGTTCGTGCATGTCGCGCAGCAGATCGATGTCGCAGGCCCGCAGCGCGATGTCGCGGCGGGCGTACATGCGGGCTTGGGTGGCGATCATCACCTCGACCGGCACTTCGGAAACCTGTCCGAAGCTGCGAGCGTAATTGACAAAGCTCGGCACGTTGGTCGTGACGAATCCGTACAACATGCTGCACACACCAATGGTCTTACCGGTGAAGATGCTGGTATTCACCGCCGCCTTGGCATAATCGCCGATGATGCAGCCGAGAAACTGCATGTCGGTCGCCACCCGCCGGTCGCCGTACTGCATGTTGATATTGCCGTAGGTATTCTTCAGATCGCTGACGCTGGTGCCGGCCCCCAGATTGACCCAGCTTCCCAGGTAGCTATGCCCGAGAAAACCGTGGTGTTGCTTGTTGCTCAGCGGCTCGATGACGGAGTCTTCCACCTCGCCGCCGATTTTGGCGCGGTGTCCCACCGAGGTGCCGTGCTTGACGGAGGAGTATTCGGCGATTTTGGCATACGGACCGACATAGGCCGGACCGCTAAGAAACGCGTGCGGGCCAACGGTGACATGGTCGTCGAGCACCACCGGGCCGCCGCTGGTATCGAGCGTCAGGCACTCGCCAAGCGTCACGTTGGGGCCGACGAACAGCCCGTCGCGGGTCTGCTGATAGCCGCCGCCAGCGATCCGTTCTTCGAGGTTCTCGCCGAGGCTCTTCAGATGGTAGCGGACGACGTCGTGGGGATAATCGAGCAGCGGCAACTCGACCGCTGCCCGCGGCAGCGCGAGATCGCGCAACAGGTCTTCCAGGCCGCCGTACTCCAGCGCGGCCGCCGCCCGGTTGTATTCCGGCGGCAGCCAGGCCGCGGCAATCGCCGAATCGTCGGCGACGATGCTGCCGGGGGGCTGTTCGATAAACTCCGCCAGCCGCCGCATCACCGAGGCGGACGGCAGCAGCCGCGCATTGACCGCTAGCGTCGGCTGAGCCGGATCGAACGGCGCCGGCGGCAGGTCGGACTGAAGCATCACCTGACGCAAGTGCGGACGCACGACGAACCGCACGGGCAGACCCAGATGCAGCAGGCGATCGAACAGGCGAAAGCTGCCAATCGTGATATTGAATGCGCCCCGGCCGATGGTGATCGGCGCCAGTCGCGAAACCAAACGATCTTCAAAGCAGAGGATATTCATCAAGCCGTCGCGGCGCGTTGCGGTGAAAGCTGCCAACCCACCAGCAACATAGAACCGAGCGAACCTGCGGTCAATGCGGATTTACGCCTGCACTATACGTTGAACAGGAAATGGCAGACGTCGCCGTCGTGCATGACGTAGCTCTTTCCCTCGATGCGTAGTTTCCCTGCTTCGCGGATCGCCTTTTCGGTCTTGAATTGCCGCAGGTCGTCGACGTTGTAGATTTCCGCCCGGATGAAGCCGCGCTCGAAGTCGCTATGGATCACGCCGGCGGCTTGCGGGGCGGTGGCGCCGAGCGGAATCGTCCAGGCGCGGATTTCCTTGTCGCCGGCCGTAAAGTAGCTCTGCAAACCGAGCAGGCGATAGACTCCCCGCGCGACAAGGGCCAAGGCCGGTTCTTGCAGTCCCACGCTTTCGAGCATCTCCGCTCGGTCGGCGGGATCGAGTTCGATCAACTCGCTTTCCAGCCGGGCGCAAACTGGCACGACTTGGCCGCCGGTTGCCTCGGCATGAGCGCGCACCTTGGCGGCCAGCGGACCGCTGCCGGCCAGGTCGTCCTCGTCGACGTTCGCCAGATAAAGCACTTTCTTGGCGCTGAGCATCGCCAGCCCCTTGAGCAGCCGAGCCTCCTCCGGCGTCTTGACTTCCAGCGCGCGGACCGGCTTGCCCTCGTCGAGCAACTCCTGGCAGCGGGTCAGCAGTTCCACGCGGACCTTGGCCTCTTTGTCTCCGCTGCGGGCGACGCGGGCCGCCTTGTCCTTGGCGCTTTCGACGCTCTGCAAGTCGGCCAGCATCAACTCGGTTTCGATCGTCTCGATATCTCGCAGCGGATCGACTTTGCCTTCGACGTGCGTGATGTCGTCGTCCTCGAAGCAGCGAACGACGTGAACCAAGGCGTCGACGTCGCGGATGTGGGAGAGAAACTTATTGCCGAGTCCTTCCCCCTCGCTGGCCCCGCGGACAATGCCCGCGATGTCGACCAATTGCAAGATGGCCGGGATGACTTTCTCGGTCTTGATGAAGCCGTGGATCACCTCCAGCCGATCGTCCGGCACCGCGACGACTCCGACGTTCGGTTCGATGGTGCAGAACGGATAGTTCTCGCTGGCGATGCCGGCGGCGGTCAAAGCATTAAATAAGGTGGACTTGCCGACGTTCGGCAATCCGACGATTCCAGCTTCCATGGACTAGCAATTCCGTACACGCGATGTTTGCAGTGGGGACCAACGCGTGATTGTAGCGGAATTGATCGACGAAGGAACGTCCCCTGATACGTGACTGCGGCTTCCAGCCGCAGGTGCGGCGCGGACGGCTTAACCGCTCAGAGGCTGTGAAAAAATCGGCATCCAACATCAGCCGCAGGGCGCTAGCCCCCGGTTAGCGCCGAAGAACCGGCCGCTAGCGCGGTGCGGCTGATGTTGTGGTGGCAACCTCTTGCGTCAGTTCAATTTCTTTACAGCCTCTACAGGAAACCCGCTCGTGACTGCGGCTTCCAGCCGCAGGCGGCACTGAACTAGGCGTGGGCCGGTTCGCGGTACTTATCCGTTTCTTCCACCGGCACGCTGTGGCGGGGTTGATAGGTGCGCTGGATCTGCCACACATTCTCTGTTTCTTCCTGCGGCGGCGTGGTGCTGTTCCAGAACTCGTCCAACACGCCTTCCCAGGTGCTGACCTCGGCATTCTTTAGCGACTGTTTTCGCAGGCGCTCGCGCAGCCCCTGGTTGTCATAGCAGGTCTGCATGGCCATCCGCAGCGCCCCGGCGGCATGCACGTCGACGATCAGCCCCGACTCGTACTGCGAGACAATCTCCGACGGGCCACCTTGGTTAGATACGATCGCCGGCAGTCCGCACGCTTGCGCCTCCAGCACGGCGCAGCCAAAGGTGTCCGTCGTACTGGGAAAGACGAAGATATCCGCGGTGGCCATCGCCGTGGCAACCTCGGCGGTGTCGAGCACTCCCGTGAAGTGTATGCGGTCCGAAGCATACGCCCGCCGTAGTTCCTCCAGCAGCGGGCCGTCGCCAACCAGAATCAAGTGCGCGTCCGGCGCACTGGGGGCCATTTCGCCAAAGGCGTCGAGCAGTAGGTCGAGATTCTTCTCCTCGGAAATGCGGCCGACATAGATGAACTTGAAGCCGTCCGGAATACGATGCTGCGACCAGAATCCTTCGTCGCGTCGGTCGGGGTGGAACAGCTTGCCGTCGACGCCACGACGCATCACCTGCAACTTGCGGGCGTCGAAGCCATGCTCAATCAGGTCGCGGCGATAGTATTCGCTGGGCACCAACACCCGGTCCATCTGGCCGTAAAACCACTGCATGTACCGCCAGGTGAGTCGCTCGCAATGCGCGTCCTGGGTAATGTGGCGGACAAAGAGCGGAAAATCGGTATGGTAGATGCCGGTCGTTTGCAGCCCGCACAGTCGTGCCGCCATCAAGGCGTTGAGTCCCAGCGGGCCGGGCGTGGAGATGATTAGCTCCGAGAAGCGGCGCCGCTCGATGTATTCCAGAACCTCTAGGAACGGCGGCAGCGAGACGCGCTGCTGCTCGTACTCGGGCAACTCGAACTCGCCCACGGGGGTGAAGTTGTGCAACTCGCAGGGACAATCGGGTTGGCCGCTCAGCGAGGTTAGTATGGTCAGCGGCAACTCCTGTTCGGCCGCCACGCGGCCCAGTTCGCGAATGGTGCGGGTCACGCCGTTGACGTCGCTATAGGTGTCGGTTACCCAGCCGCGGCGGTCGCTGCGTCGGCTCAGGTGTCTCGTCGTCGTGAAGTGGCTGGCGACCGCCTTCAGCAGTCGCTCGTCCTTGTGCTGCGTGGCGAAGGCAGCCAGGTAGGGAGCGATCGACAAGGCCACCGGACCGAGCGAAGCCAGCGTCTGCAGACTTTCGATCAGTCGGCCTTCGCGGAAGTAGCGGCCAAACTTGCGGGCAAAGGCGTAGCTGAGTTGCTGGCTGATCTCACATGCTAATTGAAAGATGCGGCGATCGTCGGCAACACGGCCGCAAGAATTTGCCCCCCGCGTCGCGCTACCACCGTGAGTGTTGAGGGCGTCGGGTAGATGGCCGTTGCTTCCGCCGACGCCGCCGGCTGTAACTTCACTGTCTCTGTTTTCACTGGCTGGGGCCACGACGGCGCTGTGCTGGAACAGCTCGGCAAATTCGCGGATCAGCGAGGCTTCGACCTCTGAGAAACTATCCGCCCGGCTGCCGCGGAACTTGCCGATGAAGTGCCGCACTTTGGCGCCCACGGTCGGGGAGTTGGCGGACGAGCCTTCGAGCATTCGCTTGAACAGCTCGCCGATCAGGCTCTTTTGCGACGGATCCCGCAGGAAGCGATCTTGATAATAGCTATAGGCAATCTGATAGAAGCTGTGCGCCAACTTGAGACTCGTGCCGCTGGTGCCTCCCATCTCGTGGTCGCCGCGACGCAGGTGGTCGAGAAACTCGGGTACGTCGGCCGCATACGGTGTAATCGTGTGCGCACTGGCCATATACAGGCCGCCATGATCGTCACTACCGGCGGTGAACCACTTTTTCCACGGCTCCGGCCCCAGCGGCTCAATGTCGTGACGGTTCGCCATCTCCTCGATCAGCGTTTCGTCGAGATTGGCGAAGATCGACATCACGAGCTGACTCGCTCGCGGATCACGGGTGCCGTTGATGCCTTCGAATCGTTTGAACAACAGTAGCAGGCGTTCTACGTGTTCGACCGTCAACCGGTCGTTGACTCGAAACAACGGATGCGCCACGGAATAAACGATGTCCTGCTCCACGCAGTACTGTTGAAAATCGTAGATATTGCTGCGCAGCTCCTGGATCATGCGGAACTGCTCTTCGCTGATGCCCAGCACCAGGATGTGCATTTTGCAGCCGTCCTCGGGGAAGTAAGTGGTGACTTCCGTGGAGAGAAAGGTGCCGGCCAGATGCGCGATGTCCAGCGCGCCGTTGATGCAGTTATGGTCGGAGATGGTGACGAAGTTCATGCCCCGTTCGCGGCAACGGTGGTAGACTTCCAGCGGTTCGACGAAGCTCTCCGGCGACCCGATCCGACGCAATACCCATTCACTGGGCCGGTCGGAATACTTGCTGTGAATATGAACGTCCGCTTTCGATTCCATGATCGCCTACCCTCCTTGGCGCCTCGCTGTAGTTGAGAACGAAACTGAACATGACCGGCGACTTCCTGTCGAGTTGGGCAGTGGCGGACTGCAACTTCGGCTCTCTTGCAACAACAAACAGTTCTCCGCCAGGGCAATCGCCCCACGCCGCACATTGCAAGTCTGCCATCAGAATGTGAGGCTCTGATGCAGAGATGATGAAGAATTAGTGATTTTCGTTGCTGCTTCAGACGGATAAGATGGTTCGAACGACGAAGTTCCTCATTCGACATTCTGGTTTCCTTCGTCATTCGTGCTTCGACATTCGTCATTTCCAAACGGCCTATCGGAACAAAACCGCAGTCACAGTCAATTCCTTGATACCTCGATTGTGCGCAGCCCAGCCCGAGCGCTGCTACGGCTGACTTGCAAGTGAGTCGGTCGCTTCGCCGGTGTGGAAGGTGCATTCTTCGATTGCTTCCGCCGTGGCGGTCAGCAGTCGCTCGATATCGTCGGGAAAAACGTGGCCAATCGTGCCGATGCGGAAGGTCTCGGCGGTTGATACCTTGCCGGGATAGATCACGAAGCCCCGGCGCTTGAGCGCCTCGTAGAAGGGAACGAACTGAAACGCGCGATCTTGCGGATAGTGAAACGCGGTGATGATCGGCGACTGCACTTCGCGCGGCAGTAGCGGCACGAA
>JBBDLY010000133.1:0-1238 GCA_040878585.1 Pirellulales bacterium | reverse complement strand
TTGGCGGCGAAGCTGATCTGGGTTTTGACTTCCTTCTTGCAATAGCCGAAGTAGTTGTCGGCAATCAACGTGATAATCACCCCTTGCCGATCGCGGCAGGTGATCTTGAACGGCTGCCCGTCGTTGTACAGTTCGTCCGGCTTGCGCCAGCACATGCCGTCGCGCTGCTGCCGCGGCGTGGCGTCGTCCCAGGCCGGCAGCCCGAGTTGCTGTTTGGTGCAATCCAGCATCTGCGGCGCGAGGATCACGCAGCCGGTATGGCCGGTCCAATGCTCGACGTCCAGCCCGGCGTCGTTGTCGGGCATTAGCGGATCGCCGGCGTTGCCGAAGATCGATTCGACAAAATCGAGGTTGCTGACCAATCCGCCCGGTGCAAAAAAACGGATCTCCATGTTCTTGTGGCTGCTCAGTCCCGGCACGGCGGGAGCGACCAGCGGACGGATGTAGAGCGAGACGAATGTCTCGACTTGCTCCGACTGCCCGGTCGTGAAGGGCAATCGCAGGTACTCCGCCGGCGGATGAACGGCCGCTTGAAACAGGGCGGCGAACACGCGCTGCGGCACCGCCTTCTTATCGCCAGGGATCGGCAAGCCCCCTTCGGTGACGTGGAAGGTGCCGGCGGTGGTGCGGCGATCGTGTCGCGGATTGTGCAGCACGCCGTTCTTGACGCGGAAACTGCTGACCAGTTCATTTTCATACGCATCACCGTCGATCGGTAGCGACATCTCGCGGGCCATGCCGTGGCGATCGAGCACCACGGTCTGCGGCGGCAGGCGCAACGGTTCGGACAGCTTCAAATCGGCGAAGTGCTGTTCGAGATAAGCCTCGATGCGGGCGTCGACCGGCATCCGCTCGTCCAGCAGGATACGGGCCTTCTCGCGATAGTTGTCCAGCAGCGCGGCGGCGACGTCCAGCATGGCGTCGTCCAGCCTTGTGGCCGCCGACGGCAGGTCGTTGGCCAGCAACTGAAGATTGATGTGGCGAAGCATCTGAGGGCGGGTTTCCCCTTTGCTCAATGGCGGCATTCCAGGCCGTATTCCCAGCCTGCGTTCCCAACTCATCTGGCTGCTTTTCGTATCGGACATTTCCGAGCTTCCGTTCTTCAGGGTGATTCTCTAGCCAATTCAATTTCGCGACGACTTGCATTTTAACATTCTGTTGGCGTCGCGCGGCATCAAGATTGAGTGAAATTTACCAACCGAATGCGGCGATTTGCACCCCGACCGCAATAAAAAACG
>JBBDLY010000132.1:0-1241 GCA_040878585.1 Pirellulales bacterium | reverse complement strand
TTCAACTCTTACCACCGGACCCAGCCGTGACCGCTTGACTGTTGTCCGCTTGCAATCTGCTCGGCTTCCGCGATACTTGAATTTTCCTCAGCCAAACCAATTCGATCCGTAAGGCGAATGTCATGGAATCCAAAGCGAAAGAGTTTCTCATCCAGCTTCTCGAAACGCCCAGCCCTTCCGGCTACGAGCAGCCGATTCAGAAGGTCGTGCGGGAGTATGCCGGCCGGTTCGCCGACGAGGTCACCACCGATTTGCACGGCAACGTGATTGCCGTCTGCAATCCTGGAGGCAAGCTTCGCGTGATGTACGCAGGGCATTGCGATCAGATCGGCTTGATCGTCTCGCACATCGACGAGCAAGGCTTTATCTGGGTGCAGCCGATCGGCGGCTGGGATCCGATGCAGCTCATCGGCCAACGGCTCACCATCTGGTCCGGCGGCGGTCCGGTTCACGGCGTGATCGCCCGTAAGGCGATTCATCTGCTGACCGAAGAAGAGTGCAAGCAAGTTCCCAAGCTGAAGGACTTGTGGATCGACATCGGCGCCAAAGACCAGGCCGACGCCCGCAGCGCGGTCCGTATCGGCGACTGCGTGACGCTGGAGCTGGGCTACCAGGAGATGCGCAACGGACTGGCCAACTCGCCCGGCATGGACGACAAGACCGGCCTGTGGATCGCCATGGAGGCGGCCCGTCGGGCGTCCGCCGCCAAGCTCGACGTGGCCCTCTACGCCGTATCGACCGTGCAGGAAGAGATCGGCCTTCGCGGGGCGCGAACCAGCGCCTATGGGATCGATCCGCATGTGGGCGTCGGCATCGACGTCACCCACGCCACCGACTGTCCGACGATCGACAAGAACCAAGAAGGAGACGTCGCCTTGGGCCGCGGGCCGGTGGTGTATCGCGGACCGAACATGAATCCGATCGTGGTCGACCGCCTGTTCGACGCGGCGCAGAAATTCGAGATCCCCTTCCAGGCGGGCGCGATCGGCCGCGCGACCCCAACCGACGCGAACGCCCTGCAGGTGAACAAGGCCGGGGTCGCCGCGGCCCTGGTCAGCGTGCCGAACCGCTACATGCATAGCGGCGTGGAAACCATCGCCTTAGCCGATATCGACCACGGAGCGGAACTGCTGGCGAAGTTTGCCACCGAGTTGAAGGCCGATACGGACTTCACGCCGCGCTAAATGAACTGTCCCAGCCCGCCTAAGGCGATAAGCGTGCCGGTTAGCATCCGCTAGCTC
>JBBDLY010000131.1:0-6539 GCA_040878585.1 Pirellulales bacterium | reverse complement strand
CGTTCAAACTCATTCACCAGCCAGACAAGCTGGCTGGGGTCTCGATTTGTGGGTACTGGCAAGGGCGCAGGCGCAGGCGGGATGGATTATCCGCAAGCAGGAGGCCGCAAGCGACGCAAATCGGCGCCGCGGAGAGCGACAGGGCGTGACATGCGCTGTTGCATTCTCGATACAAGCGTCCCGATGCTCGCCTGTGCATTCTGCGACCATCCTACTGCCGAAACGTGCTGTGCGGTTTGTCGGGCGCGGCGCCGTCGGCTGCTTTGAGATGCGGTTTCGGTGGGCCGTTTCGAGCGGATGGCCCGGACGTTAACGCCCGCAATGCGTTGTCGACCTCGCGTGAGATCTCGGCGACCGGCTGCAGCGTGGCGTCGCTGGGGGGAGGATCGAGACTCCGCCGGGGGCGAAGATCATGCTTCTTGCCGTACTTGCCGCAGAAGAAGCGGCCGATCGGACTGGCCAGCAGCGCCGGCAAGAAGATCAGATCGCCAACAAGCGCCGCGATCAGCAGCACCACCATCAACACGCCGAACCGCTGCGTCGGAGTAAAAGTGCTAAACGCGAACACGCCCAGCCCCAGTCCGCCAATCAATGAGGTTTGAAACATGGCCGTGGCGCAACGTTCATAGGCCAATCGCACCGAGTCGGCCCGGTTCAGTCCTTGGATCAAACCGCGGCGGAACCAGGTCAGAAAATGAACCGTATCGTCGACTGCCACGCCCAGCGCCACGCTGGCCGTCATCATGGTGCCGATGTCCACGGCGATCGACATCCAACCCATCATGCCAAAGATCACCAGAATCGGGAACATGTTGGGCAACATCGACAGCAAGCCGGCCACCGGACTGCGGAGTACGACCATCATCAGCAAGGCGATCAGCACGAACGCCAGGGCGATGCTTTCGATCAGCCCGGTCAGCAATTCGCGCTGGGCTTTATAAACCAGCGGCACGACGCCCGTATAGATCACCTCGACGCCAATCTCCTCGTCCGGAAAGGCGGCCAGCGCATTAACCTGGCGGCCGTCGACGAACTTGTCGGCGCCGGCGCTGGCGGCGATGAAGGAGGCGTCGATCCGATCGTGGTCGCCGGCCAAGTAGACGTAGTCGAAGTTGGCGAATACCTGGGCGAGTTGCTCGTTGGGAGACTCCAGCGTGACCCGCTCGCCGCCGGCCAACGGTTCGTTGTAGACCGGCGTCACCGATAGACCGGTTCCTCGCAACAAGCCCACCAGCATCGTGGCCATTTGCTGGCGGCCGCGTTGTTCACGCAACGCGAGCGCGGCGGCGACCGGCGTCGTCGCCGGTGCTGTTTGCTCGGCGGCGGCCGTTTGCGGTCGAGGCAGTCCGACCACCGCGATGCGCTTGCCGCGCAACGACTCGCCGTCGGGGGATAGCTCGCGAAGAATCTTCGCTCGCTGATCGTAGGCGTTGAGTACCGGATTGACCGCGTCACGCAGTTCCTGCACGAACGCGCCGTAGTCTACGTCGGACAACGCCGCCACGCGGGCACTAATGCGAAACAGATCGGCGCCGTCCCCGGAGTCGATCCGCAAATAGTCCTGTGCAAGAAACTCCCCGCGGTGTTCCTGCAACTGTGTATCGAACGCCTTGCGGGTGTAAAAGCTTTCCAGCGATTTGTAGTCTAACTCGGGCGCGAAAGTCGCCGTCGACAGCGCCCGGCCGACTTCCGGCAACGCCTCGATCTGCCGCTTGATGCGGTCGACCATTTCCATTCGATCCAAGAACGTCAGGCGATACTCCCCGTCGGCGCCGAATAGCGGATCGTTCGGTTCTCGCGTGTGCTGCTGGGGGATTTTTACGACCACCTCCATCGGCACCAGATTGCCAAGATGGTTCTCCAGCCAGGTGTAATCCTCGATGATTTCCGCTTCGGAACTGAACATCTTCAGTAGCCGAACGCTGGTCGTGACTTGCGTCAGGCCGACGGCGACGACCACCATGAACAGAAACGAACAGGTCGTCACCACGCGATTATGGCGAATCACGAAATCGGCGAAGCCCATCAGACGGTCGCTGACCCAACTATGCGCCCGCTCGCTGGCGTGCGAGTCTACTGTCGCCACGTCCTTGCGCCGCAATGGCTGGAACAGTTGCAACATTGAAGGAACGAACAAATACAGAATGAACAGCGTCAGCAACACGGCCACGGCGGAATAGCCGCCGAACTTGCGGATTGGGACAATGTCGCTCATATACAGCGACCCGAGTCCCACGGCGGTCGTAATGGCGGCCAATGTGCAGGGCGCAAACGCGTGCGCGACCGCCTGGCCGGGGGCCGTTTCGGGGCCGGTCATTTTGATCGAATCGCGATAGTAGTTGACCAGGTGGATCGCGCCGGAAAGCCCCAGCACGTAAACCACCGACGGCATCGACATCAATACAGCGTCGACGGTTCCACCGGAGTACCAGACGATCGACATGCTCATGATGGCCGCGTACACGCCGGCGCTGAACACGATGCCGGTCAGCTTCCAACTGCGGAAGCAATAATAGGAAACGCCCAATCCGACCAGGGCGGAGAGTCCGACCAGCCGCAACAAGGTGATTTCGCCTTCGTCGTCGATTGCCACGTTGTCAACCGGCGGGCCGCCGAGGCGGATTTGTTCGCGCGAGAGGGCGCATTCATCGGCAAGCTGAAACAATTTGCCGTGTTCGCGACCCATCAAGATGCGGACCAGCGGTCGCGCATTGCCAATCACTTCGCGGAGATTGGCCTTGCCCGCCTCGGTGAGTGTCACGACCAGGCAGGTTTGCCGGCCGTCGGGGCCGACCAGCGAGCCTTTCAACCGCTCGATCGCCTCCTCGCGAGAGAGCTTGAGCGACCCCTCCGGATCGGTCATTTCGGCCAGCACCCGCGGTCCGGTTATCACCTTTTTGAACAGCAACTCGCCTTGGGCGTTGCGTGCGGCGGACAAAATCGGTTGCTCACCGCCGGCCAGGGCGACGGGCTGCGCCGCGGCGAACGCGCGGGCCTCGCCGAGCAATTGCGAAGGTTCCTCGGCAAATTCTTCTTCCAGCTCGGGCAGATCGGGTGGCACCACCTTGCGGGCCAGTAGTTCGATTTGGCCGTGCGGATCGTCGAGCGTGCAGCCTTCCCAACTGACGAGGATAAACTGCTCGCCAAGAAAATGATCGCGAAACCACTCCAGCACGGCCGTTTCTTCGTATCGGTCGGGCAGCCATGCCTTGACGTCGTTCTTGTTCGATTCCACCGCGCGCCGCGCGCCGCTAAGAACCAACGGCACGAGAAACACGAAGATCAGCAACAAGAAGAAGGCGCGACGTGAAAAAAAGGTCGTTTTCATACGAATTCGGTCGCCGCAACAATGTTTCTGCCGCAGGCGGAGGAGGCCGCGGGTGCGACAAGATTAGGGACTTTGCCAGGATCGCTCGCTTCCGTGCGTCGATCGACTGGCGCGGGGAGTATCAAGCGGCGGGATGCATTCCTGAAACGGGCGGTGCGTGTCGGCAATCGGGCCGACGGCGCCGACTGCTGCCATCCATGGCCGCTTGCGCTCGACGAACCAATGCGGACGGCGCAAGACATTAGCCTAATAGACTAACCGCCAGCGTCAGTTAGGTAAACGGCACTATTAACCAGACGGCGAGCGAGAAACCGCTAGCAAGCCCCTCCTGCAGGCGGGCCGCTGGGCGGCGATCTTGCTTCGATTGGCCTTCGGGCCGCCTACCACTGTCCTTCCAGACCGACGGAAAGGCCCAGATAGAAGGCGTTTCCCGCTACGTTCACGTTGGTCACGGGTCCGGTGGCGAACGGCTCCTGCTCGGTGGCGACGGCGATCCCCTGGATCCAGGTCATTTCCACGTTCGACCGTACCGCCCAGCCGGGACTGAGAAAATACTTGGCTCCGAAGTCAACCTCGCCCAAGAACGCCATGTTGACTTCGCTCGCTTCGCGAAATTGGTTGATCGGCGGCAGACCGGTGATCGTGTCGTTCGATTGGACGTAGACGTCCGCCAGGGCAAAGTTAACCAGGCCGGCGAACTTCATCCGCACCCCATACTCGTAACTTTCCTCCCGCCGGACCAGATCGCCGCCAAACTGCCAGCCCAGCATCACATTCTCGGTATCCATTGCCAGGTTGCCGCCAAAGTCGTCGAACGGAACTCCGTCCCGCCGAGCCTCGGCAGTGAACTGTTCCTCCAGCACGACGACGCGGAGACCATACAAAATCGACGGGGTCAGCCCTGGGCTGATGTGGCGGCTCCAGGTGCCGTCGGGGTTCATCACCATCCGATCGCGGCTCAGCCGATAACGGATGCGGCCGTTGATCTCGAAGCTGTTGAGGCTCGAGGATTGCACCGATTCGTAGGTATCCGCCGTATTGAAGCCGCCAACGGAAGCAAACAGCGGATTCTCATTGAATCCCGGATCGAGCGGGGTGAACAAGTTGTTCGGATCGACGCTCCGTATACCACTAGGCGATTCCCAGTCGAAAAACCCGAAGAACGTGAACTCCATCGAGTGATCGCGATTCTTGTCGTCGCGGAATAAGTTTCTCCCCACGGTCAGGTGCAGACCCGGATTGATCCGATAGGACGCCTGCGATGCGCTGAGCGTGCCAGCGCTGGGAAATGAAATGTCGGTGGCGATGCTCCGCGGCTTGGGCGCCGTGCGATGCAGCAGCACCAGTTCCGACTCGAAATACCAACTCGAATCGCAGATCCACTGGTTGCTGCTGAGCACCCGCGCCCAGAATGAAGGAGGTTCCTCCCAGGCATGTTCCGACAACGCGTGCGGTTCCTCGAGCATTTCCTCATGCTCGAAGGGCGCTGCCGTTTCATCGTCGCTGACTGTCTCGTCGCCTTCCTCGGCCCGTGGTAGCCCTTCGATTTCTTCGGGCGACAGTGGGTCGGCGAACAAATCGGGCAGTTCGGGCAGTTCGCCGTCTTCCAACGGCGGAAGGCCCTCCTCCACTTGCCAGTGTACCGGTACGGCCACGGGAACGTCGTCGCCCCGTAACGGCGCAACGGCGAACGCCGTCACCAGCGGCAATATCAACAGTAGGCGTACAGTGCGGCGCACCGATCCAATCTCCTTGCGACACGGCCCCCCTGTGACGCAATGACTCTTCAATTGTCACCTCTCAGTGCCGCACGAATCAGGATGATTCGCGGGGCGGTTGCTGGCGAGAGTTTTACGATCCCGGGCTAGCCCGAAATGCGGTTTCAAAGAGATATTCGGCCCAACCGCGCCGGAATAATTAGCACAATCGTCAAAATCGAACGAATCCGCGCAAGCCGCTGGGTTGGCCGAGGTTGCGCAGTTTACCCGGTCGCCACCTGACTTCGGAGGCCTGCCCGGTTGCGTTGCCCAGCCCTCGCCCTTTATGTTGTTTGGTAGGTTTTCCCCCTCCAGCCGCGGTGCGGCTGGTTCACTTCTTGCGAGGAAACAGCGTAATGCCCTCTCCGTTGAAGTCGCTGATAGCATCGGGCACCAAGCTGTGGCTCGATTCGGTTGATCCCGACCTGATTCGCGAGAACCGAGCGCTCGGCGCCACGGGAGCGACCAGCAATCCGATTATTGTCGGCGACCTCGTCCAAACCGGCCGGTTCGACGGTGAACTGGAACCGCTGGTGCGGCAGGGAGCCGACGCCGAGACAATTGCCTGGCAGATGACCGATCACCTTGTCTCCGACGCCCAGCAGGTTTTCCTGCCCGTTTGGCGCGATACCGCCGGCAATGACGGCTATGTGAGTTTCGAGCTGGATCCGCTGCTGGAAGATCCCCAGCGGAATCTGCCCCACCCGCAACGCGTCGCCAGCTATATCGAGTTGGCCCGGCAATGGTCGACCGGGCACGACAACCGCATGATCAAGGTACCGGCCACGCCGGCCGGCATCGACGCCTTGGAAGAGATCGTGGCGGCCGGCGCCACGGTCAATGTCACGCTGATCTTTTCGCCCCGGCAGTACGAGGCCGCCCGCGACGCCGTCTGGCGGGGCGCCCAGCGGCGCGACTCGCTGGACCATTTTAAGAGCGTCTATAGCATTTTCGTTTCGCGAGTCGACGTCTACACCGAGAAGCACGTCCCGCAGTTGAGCGCCGCCGCGCAGGGCCAGGTCGGCATTGTCAACGCCAAGCAAATCTGGCGAACCAATCGCGACTTCTGGAACGACAAACAACTACCGCTGGCGCAGGAGATGATCTTCGCCAGCACCGGCACGAAGAAGCCGGAAGACCCTCCCTGGAAATACGTCGAGGCGTTCGCCGGTAGCGACATCGAGACTAATCCTCCCGCCACCAACGATGCGGTCGAGCAAAGTGGCCGAGTGATCGCCAGCAATATCGAACAATTGCCGCCGCGGGAAGTGCTCGAAGAAATCAACGCGGCAATCAACATGCAGCACCTGGAAGAGACGCTAATGGAGGAGGGAATCCAGAAATTCGCTGATCCACAAAAGAAATTGCTGAAACTGATTGAGGACAAGATCGCGTCGCTGCGTGAGGCGTGAGGCGTGAGGCGTGAGGCGTGAGGCGTGAGGCGTGAGGCGTGA
>JBBDLY010000130.1:0-1242 GCA_040878585.1 Pirellulales bacterium | reverse complement strand
CGCCCGCATGAAGTTCCAGCAATTGGTCGCACGATTTGTCGAACTGGATGATCGCCCCGGGGCCTAGCTCCAGCAACTCCGACACCCGCTGCTTGCGACGAGCCAGCACCGCGATCACCGGCACCCGAATGCGTAGCAGGCTGCGGGCGTAGCCGGGCAACCGCTCGATGGTGTAGTCCGACGACGGCGGCGCGGTGCGCTCGGCAGCCGCCGGTTCGTCTTGGATCACCGCCTCGGCCGTTTCCCGCGGCTCGGGCAGCAGTGCGGCGGCGTTGCCTAGTGGCCAGATCAACTCCAGCGCACCGGCCGTTTCCTCCTGTCGCTGCACCGTCAGCGAGACGGTTTTGGCGGCCTCGGCCAACATGCCTTGCTGTAGCGCGACCGCGAAGTCGGCAACCACCACGCATTCGCTACGGGTCGGCGCAAAGTTCGCCGGCAACAGCAGCTTGCCGACCGTGGCGGCCAGCTCGTCAAGCTGCTCCTGCCGGGCCGCATCGAGCGCGCCGCACCACTCGGGCAGCAGACCGCCCGCCCGCGGCAACAGCAAGGCGGCCGCTTGCCGACCCACCTCGAATAATAGGATCAAGCCGCCGTCGCCCGGCAGCGCGGCGAGCGCTTCGGCGTCGGCCGCTCGCGGTTCGCCAATTTCAAGCTGAATCGATTGCTCGAACAACCCTCCGATTGCCTCGGCGGCTTGTGCGGCGTTCTGCCGACAGGCGGCCAACACGTCGGCCGCGATTTCTTGCCCAAACTCAGCCATGGCTATCGTGTACTGATGAGTCGTGGTTACGGTAGGATGGGACCATTGTCCCGTCCGTGAAGTGATGTTGATTGGGGACGGTATGTTGAACAGGAGGGAACAGAGAAAACAAAGAACAAACTCCTCAGTTGTCTCGTTTTCCCTCAGTTTGCTCCAGCAAAGTGAATATCGTTACATCCGAAAGCGGATGCACGAATCGCGTGTTTCATGTATTTTGTTCTGAGTGGGTTCGTCGTGTCAGCTTACATGATCGCCTGGCGCGAACCTAGCAGGCATTCGTTTTGCAATATTAATCGCCTCGCTAGGCAACAGAGTGGGGCAGAGTCAACAGAGCATGTATCTCTCCGTTTTCTTCGTTTCCTCCTGTTCCAACGACCCTGGTAGACCCTTAACGCCCTGGGACAATGGTCCCATCCTGGGCTGCGCAAAATCGAGTTATCAGGGAATCGACATTTAGAGCAGTTTTGTTCCGATAGGCAATT
>JBBDLY010000129.1:5260-6543 GCA_040878585.1 Pirellulales bacterium | reverse complement strand
ATGACTCGCCGGGCGGCTCTCCAAAAGCCGCCCGGCTTTTTCTTTCGACTTTCTGTTTTTCTTTTCCCTTGGAGCAAAGCCATGAACACCCAAAGAATCGCCGCCGCAACTACGCTCATCCTCGCACTCATATCCGGCTGTGAAAGGGTTATCGAAAGCGACACCGACTCGAAACACACCGCCGCAGCACCAACGGCCACGGAATTTGAAACGGCCTATGTCGAGGAACTTGTTTTGCAGGTCAAGAATCAGTCGGACCAAATCCAGCAACAGAACGCCGAACTTGATAATTCGAGAGACGCATATCAAGCACTAAAAACCGACTTAAGCGTGGCCCAGGCGGAAAACAGACGCTTGACGGCAGTTAATGATGATTTGGCTGCCAGTCAAGGGAAGTTGCTGAAAGACCTGATTGACGTGGCCGAAGCGGTGGCTGTGATTAAATTACAACACGGGCAGTATCAAGAACGACTCGATACGGCCGCCGAACTCGTGCTCGAGGCGAACCGCAGATTAAAGGAACGTCGGCCCGACAATTCCGTGAATTCCTGGGCAAATGTGCCGCCCTGCGATATTTGTCGCCGACTGATGTCCTCTCCCGACCTCCGCAAAATCGAGTACGTCGTTGATGATGATGGCGGTTTCGAACTCACCGATGGGACGCGGCAATCCCCCTTCTCGCGAGAAAGCAGAGCACTCCTTACTCTGCTCCACCTAGACAGCTTGCAGGCAAACTTCCTAGCCGAAAGCTGGGTGGAAATCCAAGGTACAGTCACGGCCACAAGCCCCCAGGGGGCCGTTCGATTCGAGCCACCCGTTCGTGGCGGTGGCGAATTTACGAAGATAGATTTTTACTTCGACCCACAGTACTACAAGCGGCACAAGCAATCGTTGCGGGTGGGTGAAACGCTCCGGATCCGTGGTTTATTTTCGATCGGCCAAAACGGAATAGTTAAGATCACGAAGGCTGAAATCGTAAATCCATAGGTTTTTTTAGGTGTAACATGCCAGCCAAACGACGACGACAGCGAAGCCGCGGGGAACGAATCGGCAAGGTAGTGGGGAGCACAGCCGCCGCGTTGATCGTGGGGTTTATTGTCGTTGTGAGCGAAGCCTTGGCGGCGATGGCGGTCGCGTCCGTCCGCCCGCTGACGACCGCCGTTCGGGCGATCACGCGGCGGCGACTTGCATCAGGAGCGGTCGAAAAACAAGGAAGCGCCTTGCCTGCTCTGACCGCCAACAATGAGTTGCGGCCCGCTCGACTGATTGACGTCTTCGGGCAG